>JAJYAF010000114.1 GCA_021779655.1 Pseudomonadota bacterium | reverse complement strand
AGGACAAATCAACCGCACCTTGACCGTCCCGCACAACGCGGGACATATCTGCAACCCGGGTCAGTTCTCGATGAAAATCCCGGGTCAGATCTCAGTGAAAATCAACACTTGTCGATCATGTTCTTGTCGATCGACAGGTCCATCAGTTGATGCACCTCGCTGTCCACCCAGGTCTGGCAGAAAGTAGCAAGGTTCTGGCGGGCGTTTCCATCCAGAAAGAGTTCGTCGCGCACAAGAGCCTGCGCCACATCGGGTCTCAGTTCGCCCGCCGGCAACCGGTATTTGGGAACGGAGACATCTGCCTCCCGTGTCCCGTAAATGTCTGACTCGAGCTCGCTGCGAATATCGTCGCGTCTATGAAGCGGCATGTAGAACTCCTTTTCGCGTTACGGAGTAAACGGGCGATCCCTGTTCAATCCAGTGTCGGTTGAACGGCGCCATCTAATGTTGAGAATTGTGCCCAACGGATCGACTGGCCGAATTAAGAGCTGTCAGGCAAACGCTGCATTGATCTGGATCAACCACCGCTGCGTGCACGGCAGGATGTCTGCCTTGCGTGCAGAACCGTTACCTATCGCAACACAGGTGTCATCTTGCTGTTGGAAACAAGAATATTTTTGCTACAAATTTGATTGAGGGCTCTGCTGTTAAATTTGGAATATGCGAGCAGCGGGCGGGCGGGGATGAGCTCGCGACATTTCTTCCTGGCGTTTTCACGCGCGTTGGGTATGAACCCCGACCAAGGCGGTCGAGCGATTGCGGTTGGAGATTGCGCGTGAGCGTGTCGAGACGTCATCTCAGCCGATCGAGGGGATCGCCGTTGCAACCGGATTTCACGATCCGGAACGGACGCGTCGTGCTTTCCTGCGAGCTTTCCGCCAACCGCCGGAGGCGATACGGCGGTTGGTCTTGAGAGAAGTATCGTTCCGTTGAGACGGGATATTTACGTTCGCAAGAGGAGATCATTCAATAGGCGACGACATTGAATCGCATTGTCCCAATGATTGGCTTGCTCGAGTTACAGGGAAGCAAGAATCTGATCAGCGGTGACGATGGAAGCAAATTCGCCGTTGAGATTGGCCAGGCTAATCGCGTGAATTTCGTCGGCCGAATGGAAGTCACCGTCAGGCCCGGTCCGATCGAAGGTCCAGGTGGCGTCGCGGACGAGGCGAACATCGAAGCCGAGATTCCCGGCCATTCGTGTGGTTGTCTCTATGCAGTGATTCGTGGTCGCCCCAACGATGATCAGCGTATGGATGCCGGCGGATCGCAGCCTCTCCTCAAGACCGGTGCCGATGAACGCGCTATTTACCCGTTTCAAAAGTACCGGTTCACCTGGATGTTCGCACGCCTCGTCTTTCACTTCGAACCCGGAACTTCCGGACCTGAAATAGGAACTTTCTGCTGTTCCCTCATGACGGATATGAATGATGGGCAAGTTCGAGTTGCGGGCCGCGTCGATCAACGCGGCGATCCGCTTCTCGGCGCCCAAGTTGTTCCGGCGAAGTCCGTCGCGGCTCATCTGGTCGAAGCCTCGCTGCACATCGATGACGAGCAACACGGATGAGCGCTTATTCAGACCCCGCACGACGCGACACCCCCTATCTTTTTATCCCGTGTTTCCTGCTCAAAGGAATAGGCGCGTTCCACCAGGCAAATTCGCGTCGTAAACGCCGCATACCATTTTTCCCGCCCGAACCGCTGCGCGATCTTATGGTCGGCATGATTTCGCCAATGAAAGATGGCATCGAGGCTGCGCCAATAGGAAACCGTGATGCCGATATCCTCTCTTGCCGAATCCATTCCGAGAAACCCGGGCATTGCGGCGGCGAGCGATGCCATCTCTTTGGCGGTGCGTTCGTACCCCGCGTGTTGTGCCGATCTGATCGAGGTGAAAATCACGGCGTAATAAGGAGGTTCTGGAGTACGGGCGAGGTTCATTCCGATTTCTTCCTCATCCTTGAGCGTCTCAGGCCAGCAGTGCCAGCGCTTCCTGCCAGATCAGCCGGTACAATTCGGCGGCTGGCAGAGCTCGGGCCAATGATGCGGATTGCCCGGCCCACGCCTGGAGACGATCAAGATCATTGGTTCTGGCTCCTTCGGCTCGCATCAGCGCGGTCAGACCGCGCTGCACGGGATAGGGCGCGGGCCGGGGCGCGCCTGGTGCGGTGGCGGCATTGACGAAGCCGGTCGCAATGCTGCGGCCGGCCCGGCCGCTGAATACCCGGCTGATCACGGTGCCGTCCGGTCGGGTCCGGGCCAGCGCATTCGCCCAGGCGGAGGGAATTTTCGCTTCCGGGCAACGCAGAAAACCGGTTCCGATCTGCACGGCGCAGGCGCCGAGCATCAAGGCTGCCGCAACCCCACGGCCATCGGCAATTCCGCCGGTGGCAACGACCGGCAACCTGACAGCATCCACCACGGCTGGCAGCAGTGAAAACAACCCGGTCATACTACGCTCGGCGCTCTCGGCATCGAAGCAGCCGCGATGACCGCCCGCTTCGGCACCTTGCGCCACGATTACGTCGGCGCCCGCCGCCTCTGCCGCTTCGGCTTCTGCCACCGTGGAGATGTTGGCAAACCAGGCGATGCCGTGCTCTTTCAGCTTACGCACCATTTCCGGCGGGTAGACGCCCATGACCGAAGAAATGATTGGCGGTTTCGCAGCGAGCATGGCCTCGAATTGTGCCGCGAATTCAAGTGGCCTCGCATCGCCGGCCTCCGGCGGCACGGCTGGTCCCCATTGGGCCAGGAATTCGCGCATCGCGGATTCCCGGGGGGAGTCGCGGACGGGTGCGGGGTCGGGGATCCAATTATTGAGCTGGAAAAGTTCCGCACTGTGGCGGCGAAATTCCTCCGCCCAGGCTGTGATCTCGTCCGGCTTCATCGTTAGCACGCCGCAGGCGCCAAGGCCGCCGGCATTGGCAATGGCGATCGACAGCGAAGGCGGACAGGCCCCGGCCATCGGTGCCAATAGAATGGGCGCTTTCAAGCCGAAGCGGTCGCAAAATTTCCGAACGGGGTCATGGGATGGTTTCATGCTCGGGAATATGTCAGAAGACGGATCGGCATACCAACTAGGCCATTTAGGAGGGGCAGCGAGAACCCGATCAACCGGCCTGCCCTCGTTGAATTACCGATGGCTATGCAGCATGGTCCCGGAAGGCACCGGGGCACATCACTTTCAATGCCTTAGAGGCGCAAAGGGTCGGCTCACCGCGCTTGAGCGAGCGCGATCAGATCATCGATATCTAAGCAGCGTTCGAGCATGGCGGCGATTTCATCGAGCGCGGCATCGACGAGCCTGGTTTGCTCAAACGCCTGGCTCTGAACCCCGATCCGCGCCAGCAGCGCGCCGCGCAGCGCCGGGCCCGCGAGCATGCCATGGCAATAGGTCCCGAAGATGCGCCCGTCGCGGCTGATGGCGCCATCGGCATTGCCATCGAGCCGGGCGAACGGGCGCGATCTGGCATCCGGCCCATCCGTTCCGCCCATATGCATCTCATAGCCCGTGAACCGCGTGCCCAGCGCTTCACCCGAGACCCGGTGCAGTGTTTTGCGTCCCGACAGCACCGTCTCGACATCGAGCAGGCCGAGGCCGGCGATGCTTGCCGCGGGCCCTTCGATGCCGAGGGGATCAACGATCCGTCTGCCCAGCATCTGATAGCCGCCGCAGATGCCAAGCAGCAGACCGCCCCTGCGATGATGGGCGAGAATGTCGATGTCCCAGCCCTGCGCCCGCAAAAAGGCCATGTCGGCGATGGTTGACTTGGAGCCGGGAAGTACGACGAGCGTCGCATCCGCGGGAATCGGCTCTCCCGGCGGGACCATGACCAGTTCCACTTCCGGCTCGGCGTGCAGCGGATCGAGATCGTCGAAATTGGCGATATGAGGAAGGACCGGGCAGGCGATACGGCTGCGTCCCGAGGCGCGGGGCAGGGCTTCGCGCAAAACCACCGCGTCCTCGCTCGGCAGGCGCTGGGCAGCGGCGAGCCACGGCACGATGCCAAACCCGCGCCAGCCGGTGAGACGCTCGATCGCGCGGTAGCCTTCTCCGAACAACGCCTGATCGCCGCGGAATTTGTTGACGATGAAGCCCTTGATCATGCCGGCATCGGCGGGATGGAGCACGGTTCTGGTACCGGCGATCGCCGCGATCACCCCGCCGCGGTCGATATCGCCGACCAGCACCACCGGCATATTCACCGCGCGGGCGAAGCCCATATTGGCGATATCGCCCTCGCGCAGATTGATCTCGGCGGGAGAGCCGGCGCCTTCGGCGATCACCATGTCGCATCTGGTTTGCAGGCGATGAAAGCTCACCAGCACTTCCTCCAGCAATACCCGGCGGCCTTCGATGAAATTCCCGGCCGCCAGTTGCCCGCGCACCTTGCCATGCACGATGAGTTGCGCCGTCGTCTCCGCCTGCGGCTTCAGCAGGACGGGGTTCATGTCGGTATGGGGTTCGGCGCGCGCGGCGATCGCCTGCACGGCCTGCGCGCGTCCGATCTCGCCGCCATCGGCGGTGACGGCGGCGTTGTTCGACATGTTCTGCGGCTTGAAGGGAAGGACCTTGATTCCCCGGTTTACGAGCGCGCGGCATAGCCCCGCCACCAGCGTCGATTTGCCGACATCGGAACCGGTGCCCTGCAACATCAGACCGGCCATGGGCGCCCTGGACAAATTCCGGCTGACCATAGGTTAGAAACCGCTTGCCCACAAACCGGGCGGGACGGCGTGTAAAGCCCGATCATCGAAGATCGAAAATCCCGAAACACCTGCAATGGCCAAACGGCCGTAGCGGGTTTCGGTCTGGTCGTGCTGCCCTCAACAGGGGCTGAATTTTTTCATTCATTCGCATCATCGCCCCGCAAAAAATCGGCATGAAGAAGGCCGAAGAGCGGACAGAAGGGAAGGGATGCCACGGGCGGCCGTCGCGCCGCAAGGGTGAAGGCGACCGCCCGCAACCTGTTGCGCAGGAAACAGGCATGGATGCGAAATCGCGTTCCCCGTCGCCTAGGGTTGCAGCGTACGTGAAGGGATCGCCGAAGCCGGTGGCGAAGCCGGCGCGCGTAAACCCGCTGCCGCCGCCATGGTTTCGACGGCAAATAACCTCCGGGCGATTGACGCCTACAGTACCGGAGCAACAGACGCCGGCCGGATCTGCATGCTCCGCAAAAAGGTCAATGTTTCAACCGTCCTCGCCGGTCAGCGCCTGGGAATCAAAGAGGTAGACGAAGGCATTTGGATCGTCAGCTTCATGCGCTACGATCTCGGCTTCATCGACCTGGAGCAAAAGACCCTGCAACCCCCAGACGACCCGTTTGGCCCCGGGTCGTAACCCGTGTCTCCGGTACAATCTGTTGCCCATGTGCCCGGACCGGACACAGGTGGCGCATGGCGGAGGGGATGGGATTCGAACCCACGATACGCCTTGACAGCGTATAACGGTTTAGCAAACCGCCGCCTTCAGCCTCTCGGCCACCCCTCCTGCTTGCGCCGGCCCTCGCAACGGGTTCTAGGCGGCGTCGCTAATGGCGTAAAGCCCGGGGTGGTTTGGCTGCACTCCAAACCAATATTTTAGCGGGCAATCACGTTTCGCGCGCTAGATCAGCCCTGCGGTGGGGCTAAGGCGATGGGAACCGGTGCCGCGCGGTAGGAAGCGAGGCTGCGACCGGTGAGCCGGGCGCCGGGTTGCAGCATTACCCGGGCGGGTGGAACGAGCGAATTCATGCCCAGCCCAGATTGCGGCAGCGGAAAGATCGGCGCAGCCAGTGCCGTGCCGGAGGCGGGAGCGGCATCCGCCAGCGCCATTGCCGGGGCGTGGCCATGCCACTCGGCGAACACCCGCGCCACGTAAGGGCCGCCCAGCGCCGGGGTCTGCGAGTGATAGGCGGCGACCGCCTGCGGCCAGTTGCCGAATTTGCGCTCAAGGCTGACCAGAAAACCAGCCGCATAATCCGCGTTGGCCACGGGATCGAACGCCTGGGCAAGGCTGGCGAAGGCATCTGGATGCTGGGCGAGATTGACTTGCAGGCAGCCGATATCGAGCGAAGCGATGCCGGCGGCCTGAAACGCGGCCGCCGCCCGCTCCGCCGCCTGTTCCGTGGGGTAGATGTAGCCGGCGCCATTCGCGTCGATCGTCCAGGGCCAGGCCGTGAGCCTGCCGCCCTGCCCATTTGACCGCCCGCTTTCCACCTGGGCCATCGCGTTCAGGAGCCCCGCAGGCAAATGATGGCTGGCATTCGCCTGTGCGATGGCAGGGCCGCAGAAATCAGGCAGTGGAACGCCGGATGGGACGCCGGTGGTCCCTGAAGGCGCTACGGCCGAGAACGGGGTGGCAGACCCCGCGGCGAAACCTTCTCCCAAAGAGAAGGGGGGTAAAGGAGCGTCGGCAAAAGAACTTCCGGAAAAAAACCCGCCAGAAATGCCGCCGCCTGCCATGTCCGCGAAGGCAGATACGTGCCCTGACCCTGCAACCAGGCCAAATGCGGCACATGCCATAACGGTCCTCACGACCCTGGGTAGTGTTGAACTTCCACCGCGCATTGGCCTGCGCCTACCGCGGTTCGGTTAACGAAAGATAAGGTTTAGGAGCAGTAACGTAGTCTTTTATGACCGGATGCGGCTACGAAAAACGGCAACTCATTGATTGGCCTAGAATTGGACGCCCGCGACAAAATCAATGCTGCACTGCAAAATTTTGGTTGCGCTTTTTTCCGCGAACGATAGAATGAACTTCGTAGAGTGAGCTTGCTCCTCTACTTTTTTGGACGTTTCCTCCCTAAACTTGGCGGCGCTTCGGCGCCGCCTTTTTTTTGCTCTGGGTATTTTTGCTCTGGATGGCTATTCCGCGGCACGCGCGATGCCGCGCGGATCGGCCCCCGGCAACAGAACCCGCGCCGCCTCGGCCAGGGTGGCCAGAAAATCCCCCAGCCGCAGGC
>JAJYAF010000113.1 GCA_021779655.1 Pseudomonadota bacterium | reverse complement strand
GGGTCGGCTACCTCGCGGCCAGCACCGACCCGGTGCGGCACTGGCCGGTGTTCAGCAGATATTAGGAACGGTGGTGGATGGCATGGCTGGGATGGCGGTTGGCACCGTGGCTGGGGCGGGGCCTCGTGGGGTGGCTGGGGTGCGGTTGTGGGCATTCCTTTCGCCTATCCCTATGTGTACGCCTATCCCGTTTACCCTGCTTATCCTGCCTACCCGTATTACCAGCCTTACGGGTATTACGCGCCACCCCTGCCGGCATCCGGGACGGTGCAGCCCGGTTTTACCTGCGATGCCGGCAGATATGTCTGCCCGCTCAAGGTGGTGCACCCGATCAATGGTGTGTGCCATTGTCCGACCGGCAACGATCACTGGATACAAGGCACGGTCCGCTGACCGGCCGTTGCGTCGGCCGATGCCGCAGGCATGGCGATCCGGTGGGCGATCCGGTGGGCGATCCGGCGATCGTTCTACCCTTGCGCACCCAGGAGGGCTGCTTTCAAATCCGGCGAGGCGGGGTGCGGTCCGAGCCAGGCTTCCAGCATCAGCCTGGCGAAATCCTGATCGGAGATCGTGCCGGCGAGCTTTCCATTGAAGTAGGCTTGCATCTCCTTCGGGCCAAACAGTAGTTCAACCGTCTCGCCCGCGGAGACCGCCGGCAGGAAGGCAAGAAAGCGCGAGAGCAGCGCGGGCGGCAGCACGCAGGGCAGGACGCAGTTGGCATTAAGCCCCTGCTTCCATGCGTTCCGGACCTTTTCGGCCGGCACATCATGGACGAAATAGAGCAGCAGCATCTTCGGGCCGGGCGAGTTGAGAATGGCTTGCGGGTCGTGGTCCGGCTTCGGCAGGTAGAGCCCGATCACATAGATATGGACATCCAGGACCGAAAAGGTTCGAAGGCCAGCGCCGTTCAGCACCAGGGTTTTTCCCAGCGCCTGCACCTTATCCGGCAGCATAATGCCGGCATATTCCGCAGCCGCCGCAGGAGTGGTGGCCAGAATTGCCGCGACAAGCCCGCCGACGAAAGGCCACGGCAACCGGTGCGTCCGGGTATAAGCCGGGAGGAAGCGGGCGAGGATCCGGCGCAAAGGCTCCCGCTCCAAAAGCGGCGAGCGTAAGTATCTCCGTTTGAAAATCATGGCCCTGCGCATGCATCTCCGCTTATCATCACCCGATCGCCTTCGCAAAAATTCCCGCCATTTCACCGGCATCCGCCCTGGTATAACGGGCCGTTTCGCGCCCACCGGCGCGTTGAGGTTGGGGGTAGCTATTAGCGAAGCCGCGGCGTGATCAGCCTGGCTTCGGCAGTGTCCAGAAGCGCTTCCACCGTGCTTCGGGAGATCAGACGCATAAGCCCGCGCGGCCGCTTGGGCTTGAACCAGACGGGCTTCGCTTTTTTCCCGCCCAACTCCGCTACCACTGAGTCGATATCGTCGAATCCGTCAATCAGCCCCAATGCCTTCGCGGTTTCGCCCAGCATGTAGCCGCCATCGAAAATTTTTTCCTCAGGCCCCAGCCGGGCGCCCCGGCGCTCACGTACCCAGGATTTGAATATGGCATGCGCTTGTGCGAGCAATTCCTCGGTAAATTGCACATCCTGCGGCCGCAACGGGGAGAAGGTCTCCAGGCGGGCCTTGTTTTCCCCTGCGAAGAACAGCCGCCGCTCGACGGCGTGCCGCTGGATGAACTTGTCCAGCCCGAATCCGCCGGAGATAACGCCGATCGACCCGACGATGGAGAGCCGGTTCGCCCGGATGTCATCGGCCGCGCAAGCCAGCCAGTAGCCGCCGGATGCCCCGACATCGCCGATGACGGCCGTTACTCTAACCTTGTTTTCCTCGGCGCGGCGCCGAATCAGCTGACCGAGCAGGTCCGACTGAGTCGCCGAGCCGCCGGGGCTGTCGATGGCCAGCACGAGGTTGCGGGAAGTTTTTGCGGCCATGGCGAAGCCGCGGTCGATCGGCCCGGAAAGCGATTCAAGATTTAACGATCCGAACCGTGCGGCGATCATTCCCCGCAATGCGACAACGGGGATGCGGGGCCTGGCCCAGGGATTAAGCTTCATGCACGCCTCACACCGAAAAGAACCGGAACGATAAAGGCGATGATGTAAAGCAGAACCGGCGGGCCTTTACCTCCGGCGCGTTGGCGCGGTGCCAGGGTGCGGTTGGGCCGGGCAGATGACACCTTGCTAATTACCGCTCACCGCCAGCGTTGCCTTGCGCTCAGCCTCTACCATATAATCCCGGCAGATCGGCAGGGCGTTCAAGCCGCGCGTGAGCTGCAGCTGAAAATTCATATGATCGCCCGCCCTGAAGGAGAGTTCAGAAGCGGCGAGGTAAAACTCAAACATCCGGCAGAAACGTTCATCATATAGCGCTGAAATCGTGTCGCGGTTGGCGGCGAAGCGGAAGCGCCAATGAGCCAGTGTTTTTGCGTAATGGAGCCTCAGAATTTCGATATCCGTGGTGATGAGCCCGGCATTTTCCACCGGCCCCAGAACTTCGGATAAAGCGGGCGAATAGCCGCCGGGAAAGATATATTTGGTAATCCAGGGATTGGTGACGGAAGGGCCTTCGAAGCGGCCGATCGAGTGCAGGAGCGCAACCCCGTCCGGCTTCAAACTGCGCTTGATGACACGGAAGAACTCTGGATAATTTGGCACGCCCACATGTTCGAACATGCCGACCGAGACGATTCGGTCGAATACCTGTGCAATTTTGCGATAGTCCATCAGTTCGAATCGAACAAGATGATCAAGCCCTTCGGCGGCGGCGCGGGTGCGCGCTTCAAGCAGTTGTTCCTGGGACAGCGTGATTCCCATGACCTTTGCGCCGTATTCACGCGCGAGCGTCAACGCCATGCCGCCCCAGCCGCAGCCGATATCCAGGACCGAAAGTCCGGGCCTGTCCAGCTTCAGTTTGGCCGCGATATGCTTTTTTTTCGCGCGCTGAGCTTCTTCCAGCGTCTCGTCGCCACGCTGGAAATAGGCGCAGGAATATTGCCGGTCGCGGTCCAGGAACAGCGAATAGAGCCGGCCGTTCAGGTCATAATGGTGCGCGACGTTCTGCCGCGCTTTCCAGACGTTGTTAGCCTGGTGGATAGGCCGTAAAATCTGCCGCAGCCGGGTATTCCAGCGCAGGACGGAAACCTCGTTCCAGTGCCGGTTCACATTCAGCAGAATCACATGAAGCATATCGTAGACGCTGCAATCCAGCGGAACGATCCGCTGTTCCATGTAGCCTTCACCAAGCGCGAGCGAAGGATTCACCGCCAGGCGGCGGAGCATGGCGGCATCCTTGATTTCCAAAGCGGCTTGTGGCTCGCCGCCATCGCCATAGACGGATGTGGTGCCGTCCGGCCAGCGGACCGTGAGCCTGCCGGTCCGGATCCCGACCGATAGCGATGCCGACATCAGCTTTTTGAAAAACCGGTTCACGATTTCCTCATGTCTGGCAATTAAGCATTAACCGACCATGGCCGGTCAATCCCAAATATGGGAACGGCAGGCGCGGTTGCCATCCATGACATGAACACGGGCTAAACGTTATCAGAAGCTGGACGTTATCAGAATACCGGGGCCCGGATATGGCAGGATTTCCACCTTCTCCGAGGACGACCGGCATCCGGTATGCGAGCCTCAGGCGACCGGCTCTTCCTGGCCGAACAGCGGGCCGAGTTCGGGGGCCTCTTCAGCCTCGGGCAAAATAGTCTCGCCGCGACCCTGCTTTTCGGCCTCCTCAGGGCTGCGGGCGACATTCACTTTAACGTCAATCGCAACTTCCGGATGCAACGCGACGCGGATTGTGGCGATGCCGAGCGATTTTATCGGTTGCTGCAGCAATACCTGCGTACGGTCGATAGACAGGCCCGCGGCCGTGGCCGCTTCCGAGATATCGCGGGCGGTGACCGAGCCATAGAGGCTGCCCGAATCCCCGGCCTGGCGAATCAGCACGACGGTGAGGCCGGCAACCCGCTCGGCCACCCGTTCCGCTTCTTCCCGCCGCTTCAGGTTTTGCGCTTCCAGTTGTGCCCGCTCGCGTTCGTAGCGTTCACGATTGGCCTTGGTGGCGCGCACGGCTTTTCCCTGCGGCAGCAGATAGTTGCGCGCATAGCCCGGCTTGACTTTCACAATCTCGCCCATTTGGCCAAGCTTTTCGACCCGCTGTAGCAGGATCAGTTCAACATTCGCCATGTTCCGCGCTCCTCAGTCCAGAACGTAAGGCAGCAGCGCCAGGAAACGGGCGCGCTTGATGGCATTGGCCAATTCCCGCTGCTTCTTGCCAGAGACGGCAGTGATGCGGGAAGGCACGATCTTACCGCGTTCCGACAAAAAACGGGAAAGCAACCGTACGTCCTTGTAGTCGATCACCGGCGCGTCGGGGCCGGAGAAAGGGCAGGATTTCCTGCGCCGGAAAAAGGGTTTGCGGGCGCCGACGGCGGGACGCCGCATGCCTGGGTTGAGGTCGGTGCTATCGGACATCAGATCTCCTCCTCAGCGGCGAATTCGTCCTGGCCGGGACGGAACTCATCGCGGGCGCGGAATTCCTCGCGTTCATCATAGCCGCGCCTGCGGCCGCTTTCGAAACGCCCGGCCGGCTTGGGTCCGCGGAAGCTGCGCTCCCGATCGTCGGACTTGCGGGAAAGTATTACCGAAGGCTCGTCCGAGATCGTGTCCACGCGAATGGTCATGAAACGCAAGACGTCTTCATGGAGTCGGAGTTGCCGCTCCATCTCCTGAATGGAGGGCGCCGTGGCATCGAGGCCAAGGAGGATGTAATGGCCCTTCCGGTTTTTCTTGATGCGATAGGCAAGATTTCGAAGGCCCCAGTATTCGCGCTTCCTGACAGATCCGCCCTCAGCCTCGATAAGCGAGACAGCGGCGTCGGCGACGGTATCAGCCTGGGCCTGAGTGATCTCGCTCCGCGCGATCACAACGGTTTCGTATAGCGGCATGGTTACTCCTTCCCTCTGGCTGGTTCGGCTCCGGCCCGGTGGCGGGCACATCCCATGAGTGGGATTGAGCATAGCCGAGCGCATGCCGCGCGCCCGGCAGGGACGCCCGAGCCTATGGCACTGGTTATCCTCGTTGTAAAGGGTGTTGCGCCTCGACAGTCGTGCTACCGGTGACCGCCTGGCGCGAACCCGCCCCCGCCATGGAAGCCGCCTGGCGCACCACCATGGAAGCCGCCTGGCGCACCGCCATGGAAGCCGCCGCCGGGAGGCCCTCCTCCGCCATGCCATCCTCCAGACGGTCCGCCGTGCCACCCGCCCCAACTATGATCGCCCCAGCCATGATCGCCATGATCACCCCATCCATGATCGCCCCGGCCGTGATCGCCCCATCCAGGATGGCCCGATCCGTGGTTCCACCAGCCGTGTCCCCAGCAACAGCCACCCCACCAGCTGCCGACCAAAACGCCACCGTTGTAGTAATAGCCGTTCTGATAGTAATAAGGCGATCCATATTCGTCGTAATATCCGGGTTCGACCGTGCAGCCCGCCAAGGCGCCGCCCAGCGTGGCAAGCAGAAGGGCGCCGCGGGAAAAGCGCCGAAGCCGCTTGAATCTGGTGGCGAGCTTTGCATTCATTGTTCGATATCCATCGTGTGAAAAAGACATATGAAATTAAGGGGCGGGCCGCAGGCCATTCGGCAAGCGGGAAGCTGGAAGCTGGAAGCACAAAGGGGGCAATGCCATCTTCTTTGCCGAATGAATATGGTGTGAAAAAGGTGATTTTCAGGCTAAGAGGTGCCATGCTGGAAGCGGCACGATCGGCGATCTCTGGTAAAAAAGGCATCTGGTTCTCCGGACTACACGATAAGTTGACCCAAGAACGGTCGTTCATATCGCAATGAGGACGAATGCTCCGGTGAATGAAACAGACTTTTCGAATCTTCCGTCGAAGGGCGGGGTGGGGGAATTCAGTTTACCAACGCGAAAAACTTCTGTGTTTCCGGCCACCCGACAAATACAGAACCCGGAAAAATCGGGCCCATAAGGCCAGCCAGACCGTTGATTTCAGGAGAGACTGGACAATCAATAGGCGTTCCGCTAGCATGTAAATATGATAATAATTATTCACCAAACATCCAAATAGGGATCCATGTCGAACATTACGAATGCATGTGGCGGCAATGTGCGTGCCAAACGCGCGCTAGAGGTTGCGCAGGCGATCGTTTTGGATATTGAGGCTGAATCCCTTAAAGTTGGTGATCGGCTGCCCTCCGAGCATCGCATGCTGGCCCGGTACGAAGTGGCGCGCGCTACGTTGCGGGAAGCCCTTAGATTCCTGGAATTGCAGGGGACGATTTATCTCCAGCCAGGCCGTGGGGGCGGACCGGTTGTGGCGCGTCCGCAGGTTGGAGATTTCGCAAGCTCGCTCGCGCTGATCCTGCATTTCGTGGGAACCGATCTGCGCGCTCTGCTTGAAATGCGTGAATCTCTGGCGCCCGACGCTGCGGCGCATGCCGCGCGCCGCGCAACGTCAGGAGATCTGGTCGCCCTAAAAGAGTGTCTGATGCTGTTGGAACAACAGCTCAGCTCACCGATGTTTGAGGAAACGAACCGCCGTTTTCATGATTTGTTAGCCTGGGCGAGCGGAAACCCTCTGTTCGGTCTGTTGACGTCCGCACTTCATTTGCTAACGCGCAATCTTTCACAACAGCTTGGCTATTCCAAATGCGAACGGGAAACCCAGATCCACAGTCTCACCCGTGTTCTGCATGCCATTGGAATGCACGATAGTGAATCCGCCAGGCAGGAGATGAAAAAATTGGTCTGTGGCTCTGCCGACTATCTCGCGATACGTAGCCCGGGCCTGGTGGAACAGGGTATTCGATGGACCCAGGCCTTCAAATAGAAACGCAGCTTATTCTCATGTGAACAAACGAATAAGCGAAGGAAGGAAACGATCATAATGGCACCGACAAGCCGCAGCGCAGCAGTGTTCGTATTTAACAGCGGCGGTAAGAAAAT
>JAJYAF010000112.1 GCA_021779655.1 Pseudomonadota bacterium | reverse complement strand
GCGGGCATCGAGCTCCAAGGCCACGCCATGGGCGCGCAGATGATTGGCGAGATAGGCCTGATACAGCGCGCCCCATTCATGGATCCGCCCTTCAAGCAAGGCGAGGTTGATGCTGCCCACCCGCCCGCTCGGCGTCTCTACGACGTTGAACAGCGCGACATGGGTGTGCATCTGCATATCGCCCGGCGCCCGGCCCTGCGTTCCGGTGAGCGTGTGCAATTCCGTCACCGGCTCCCCATGCTCATCCGCCCGCACGATCTCAACCGTCGGCCGCGCCGCGTAATGGTCGAACGACACCCAGCCAATGGAACCGGCCTCATAACCTCGCTTGGCCGCATCGCCGATCGAGGCCCGGCCGATTTCCCGTTCGATGACCGCCATGACATTGTCGATCGCGTCCCGATGCGCCTGACGCAGCATCGCCTGTTCGGCTTTGGTGGGGGCAAAGGCCCAGGCGATGGAGAGGGATTTGGGCGCGGAGAAGGTCAGATCAATATAGCCGATCCGCATCTTGGCGGCTTCAAGCAAGGTTCGGTACTGGCGCGCACTCACCTCCCGTCCCTCGGCATCCCGCCCGGCCAGAATATGCGCCCGTTGTGCGGGGGAAGGTGTTTTGTCTTTGACGCCCAGGCCCGAGAGCAACCGCCGCCACGCGCGTTCGGCTTCCTCGGCAGGCAACGCCTCGCCGTTGGCCTTACGCCCCGCCAGCATCTGCTCCAACTGCGCCCGTGTCGGCACCTGCGCCGCATCCAGCCCAAAAATCTGCGCCAGGGGCAGACTCGAGGCGCGCCGCACCTTCCCCTCGATGGCGCCGCCATCGGCGCGCTGGCCGTTAAGCAAACACGCCACCTCATCGGGCTTCAGCCCACGCCGCAAATCAATCCCCAGCCGCCGCGCCAGGAGCGGGTTCATGTCCCGCCTCGGCGCTGCCGTGGCGCTGCTGCGGTCGGGCGTGCTCGCGACCGCGGCCATTGCGGCGTCCAGACGACTAGCCATGCCCTCGGCGGCAGTGGCACCCGCGCTGTCCACGCCACCGGCTTCGCCGATGCCGAAACCAGGGCCAATTCCCAACATACGCACCAGACAGGCCAGCGCCTCGTCCCGGCCCGCCAGCCCCGCCACCGCGAGGGCCGCGAGGGCCGCGACGGAATGTAAAATCAACTCATCCCCGTCTTGTTCCAGGCCCTGGCCGCGAGATAGGCCGCTCTCGGCGAGGCGGGCCACTTCCGCTTGCACCAGCCCATCCAGCGTATCCGCCGCCAAGGGCGCGCCACTTACGATGAACCGGCCATAACGCGAGGCGGCAGCATCGGCGAGCGTCGGCGGCGTCACGCCCTGCTCGTAATATTCCGCCATCGCCGCCATTTCCGGGGACAAGGTCTGCTGCAATAGATGCTCGCTCATGAACTGCGCTGCACCCGGTGCCCCTACTGCGCCGGTGCGATAGGTCAGCATTCAACCGCCCTCGCCGTCCATGGCCGGACCTTGCGGCCATGCCGGTCCGTTTTGATCGGAAGGCGTTTCGGCAGGCGGTCCGCCAAAGGCCACGCTCAGGATTTGCGCCAGCCCGTCGAATTTGCGTTCCACATCCCCAACCGACGCATCCAGCTCCGTGATCGCGGCTGTGAGGCTCTGGAGTGTTGTGAGCAGCGGCGACGGGGCGGCCTCCTCGGCGGCGAACTCGTTGAGCTTGCGCAGCAGCGTGGTCTGCACGTGCAGCGTATCCAGCATCAAACTCAATGCACCATTCATTGCCGCCTGCCCGGCATCCAATGCCGCTAGGCGCGCGGCAATCGCCTCCAGGGATAAAGGTGGCGATGCCGGTGCCTCTCGCCGCTCCGCCCTGTCGCCTTGGCGGTTCATCACAGGAGCGGGGGAGCGCCGGAGCGACCCCGCACGGAATCACCAGGAATTATCACGGCGTCAACCGTCGCCGATGCGCCACGTCCATGGGCGGCGCGTTCAGATCATTGAGCGTGGGCTGGCGCGCGCTATCGGGGATACACGCCTCCGCCCGCGCATCGCGCAAAAGGCTCGCCGCCCGGGTGAGGGCCGCATTCTTCTCCGGCCCGGATTTGCTAGCCACTGACAGCCAGTACGCGGCGGCAGCGCGGTCGAGATCGGCATCGATTTCAGACATTGGGTTATGCTCCTTCCCGGTTTGATTGCTGGTTGGTGCCGGCCTGACGCGACGGCTTGTGGAAGCGGTTTTCCGCCACGTGCGCCTGCATCTCCGGCCGCCTGAAATAAATCGCCCGGCCGCAGCGCAGCGGCGCCATGCCGCGCGCCAGCACGAACATTTCATCATCCCGCACATCGTGCATCAATTCCGCCTTGCGGATCAGCGGCCGCCCGATTTCATGATAGGAAATATTCGAACCGCGCGAGAGCGAAGAAGATTGCAGGGCCTTGCCAGATTTACCGGTATTCATGCCCTCGGAGCTCGCCATCACACCATAAGTGCCAAACGAATTTTCCAACTCGGTGGCCGTATCCAGATCCTGTACCGCCGCATAGCAGCGATAAGACACACCGTCATACCAGGAGCGCTTGCCCTGCTCGCCCCATTGTTCGACGATCTGCCCGCTCGATTGATAGAGCAGTTGCATCGTAATGCCGTATTTGCGCCCGGCATCCCGCGCGGTCTCCAGGATTTTCATATAGCCGAGCCGGGCCGCCTCATCGAGCAGGAACAATACTCGCCCCTGCATCGCCCCATCGGCCTCGTACACGGCATTGAGCAACGCCCCGATGATGGTGCGCGATATGCCGGGTTCGGTTTCCAGCGCTTTCAACGGCATTTTGAGGAAGATGGTGACCTTGCCTGCCAACAAATCGGAAGTCTTAAAGCTGTTGCCCGAGACCAGATTGGCAAAGGCCGGATTGGCAAGCCAGGTGGTCAGCTCGGCCGCACTGCCGATCACCCCGCTGAACGTCTCCTCGACCAACCCGCAAACCGGCCCGGCCAGCTGGCGCGCATAGAGGCTGGGGCTCGTCTCAAATATCCCGCGCAACACGGCCCGGACCTCTTTGACCGGCATGGCGATTGCCTGACGGACCGCTCGCAAGGTTTTGAGTTTTTCTGGTGCAGCCTGGTCAAACAGAATATGGGCGAGGAAGCAGCGCACCACATTGCGCGCCATGCTATCGAAAAAATCATCCTTCTTAGCTGCCGGCTTGTGATCCCCGCAGACCCAGGCCACCACGGAATCGATATTCGTTGCCGCCAGTGGTGAGGTGGTGTCGATCCAGTCCAGCACATTGAACCCAGTCCCCGCGCGCGGATCGAGTTCATGCACCTTGTGCCCCATCGCCTTGCGCGCCTCCCGCAGCATCGGCGCCAGTTCGCCAGCGGGGTCGAGAATGACCGCGGAGCCGGTCCAGTGCAGCAGCGTCGAGACCGCCGTGGTGGTCTTGTAGCCGCCGCTGCCGATGATCATCAGCGAGTGCGTCGCCCCCTCCCGGCATGGATCGATCAGTAACGGTGCTTGCCCGCCCTGCCCCCAGCTTTTGGCGTTCTCTGGGTCGAAGCGTTGCGCCGCTATTTTGTCCTGATCGACCCGATACGCCTCCCCGACCACGATGCCGCCAAAGGCTGGGTTAGGGCCCGGGAACCGCTCCTGCGCCGCCGCCATGCTCATCCAAGCGGCGCGGCCATGATTATCCGTCACCGCCAGAGGCGATTTGACGATGCCGCCGAACAGCGGCCGCCGGAGCTTTGGCCCTACCACACGCTGGCCACGATAGATCAGCACCGCCACCATCCCCACCGGTGGTAGAATGCCGGCAATAGCCCCGATCTTCAGCCAGAGCGCGACACGGGGGTTGCCATCAAAGTTCAACGCATAGAGCCACCATTGCCAGAAGGGGTGTGGAAACGCGTGCAGCAGCCCGGTCCCGAACAGAAACACAAAGGACGCCACCACCGTCCAGGCGATCAACGCCAGGATGATCCCAAACCCGGCCTTGACGATAAGCTGCCCAGCCTGTTCCGAGAGGGCGATGCTCATGGCTCAGGCCGCCCGCAGTAAATGCGCCGCCGTCTCACCACGCCGCGCCGCATCGGCGGCGAACCAGACTTCGCCGATCTCATAAACCGCCCCCTCATTGTGGAACGGGATGATCAGATCGACGGCGGCGGACAAAAATTCCATCAGCGTGCCGTCATCCCAGCGCCCGCCTTGCGGGCTGCCCTTCACCAGCGCGAACAGCCGCCGGAACGCCTGTTCGGGGTTACGGCCATGGATGGTGGTAATGGAGCCGGGATGGCCGGAGACGATCTCGTTGATATAGGTCCAGGCCGCATCGTCGCGCAGCTCTTGCAACAGAATCCGGTCAGGCTTCATGCGCAGGCTGGCCTGCAGCAACATCTCCGGCGTCACCCGCGCCGAACCGATATTGTCCTTGGCGTAAAGCAGGCGGACATGGTTGAGCTGCGGGATCACCAGCTCCAGCGTATCCTCAATGGTGATGAGGCGCTCATGGGCCGGGATAGCGCTGATCAGCGTTTTGCTCATGGTCGTCTTGCCCGAACCAGTGGCGCCGCAGAGCAGAATGGTCAGCCGGGCCTGCACCGCGTGTTCCAGGAATGCCCGAATGTCTCCGGCATCATAAAGGGCGAGCAGCGCCGCAAAATCTCGCTGTATCGCCACACCGCGCCCCGCCCAACGATTCCAACCATTCACGCGGTAGCGGCTCACCAGCGCGTCGAGCGGCGCCACCGATTGCCCTGGTTTGCGGATGGTGATGCTGAGCGTACCAACCGGAACGGCGGGTGGCATGCAGATTTGCAGCCGCTCGCCACCCGGCAGCTCCGTAGCGCAAAGCGGGCTGCGCGACCCGACATCCTGTTTGCGCAATGCCCCGGCCAAGGTGGCGATATCCTCGAGGTCCGCATAATCGAACGGCACGGCTTCGGCACGGAACTGGCCACGCTGGCGCACGAAAAGCTCGCCGGGCCGGTTTATGCAAATTTCCTCCGTGGCCGGGTCATCGAGCCAGGGTGCCAAAGGCTGCATGAGGAATGTCAGCAAACGCGCCGCTTCACCCGCCATCGCCAGTCTCCGCACCCGTATTGTCCAGCCGCAAACGGTAAACGCTGGAAAAATCCAGATCATGCGCCACGATCAGCGAGACTGTATCGCCCTGGTTCTTCGTTAGCGTCGGTGGGATATTGATCGAATTTGCCAGTGCCGTATTGGCAACCGATTGCCCATTGCTTTGCGCTGCGTAGACAAAACCGAGGGCCGCCTGCTGGGAGGTAGAGTTGTTGTTGCCATTGCCCGCTGCCGCCAGGGTTCCCGCCTGCAAGCCGCCCTGCACTAGGGTCAGCATCAGCGCCCCGCCAAACCTGTCCCAGAAATGATTATTCACCGCTCCCGGCAGGCCCGCCCGGCCCAACTCATCAGAGCCAGGTGAATCCAGCGTGACGATCACATGATCCGGCGTCTCCGCCCGGGTCCAGTCGACGAACACCCGGTTCTGACCTTGCAGCAGCCCGGTCTCCAACTGACCGACGATTTTGGTGCCGCGATCCAGCAGCACGACATTGCCCGTTGCACCCCTGATATCGATCGGCACAACACAGGTCACCAGCCCCGGCAACTGGCTATCAATGGCGGTTTGCAGCGTGCACGGGATCATCGTGCCTTCGGTGATCACCATGTCCGGGTGCCGCATGACCGTGGCCTGTTCGCCATCCAGAATTGTCGGCTTCAACCGCGCCGCCAAAGGGGATTGATCGGGTGCTGGCGGGATCACCGCCCCGCCCGGCTGGGCACTCGCGGTGGATGCTGAGACCGGCTGGACCGGCGTGGGCACACTCGAGCCCGAATACGCCAGGATCGGCGCCGATTGCGGAGAGGATTGCTGTGTAGCCCCAAGCAACGGCGCCTGCGCATTTGTTGGCGCAGGCAAGGTCTGTACCGCTGGCTTGGCGGCTTGCGCGGGCGGGGCGGCAAACACCTCGCCTCCATTCGTGTATAAAGCTGGGGCAGCGCCACCTCCCTCCGCCCGCTTATGGCTGAACAGCGCGTTGAACCAGATAAATCCCAGCCCCAGCACCCCGATCAGCGCGAGCAAACCAAGCTTGGTGCCAATGCTCAACTCCCGGCGCGCAGCACCCGCCACCGGCGAACGCCCATCCTCCACGGGTGATGCCCCCGCCTGAGATGCTGTTTGCGCCGTGGCCGTTTGAGCGGCCGGGGCCGAGCCAGGGGTCTGCGGGCCGCCCGGAACTTGCCCGCTCATGGCGATGCCTCCTGCTGCGGCGCGCTTGGTGGCAAGACGACCCGCGACACATCGGGGCTAGTCGTCCCGGTTTCGGGGTTACCACCTACCGACTGGTAGCCGAGATTGTAGATATTCAGCACCGTGCCGCCATCGCGCAGGCGCCATTCCCTCGCAGTCTGGTCGAGCTGTACGATATCGCCATTGACCGCGTAACTGGCGGTGGCTTCCTTGCCATCCGGGTCGATCACGAAGATCGAGGGAATGCGCTCATTCCCGGTAAATTGTAGCAGGGTAGAATAGCCGTTATCCCACACCGCCACCGGGGCGAGGGAGCGGTCACCTTGGGCAACATAGCGGTAATTGCGTGGCCCGGCATTGGGATTGGTCTGCTCATCTTGCAGCACCGCGTTCGCCGCCATTTGCGTCGCCCGCCGCAAGGCCTGCTGGTTGAGCTGCTCCACCTTTTTGGCCTCAAGCGCCGCGCGCGCCGCCGCGGCTTTGGCCGCATCCGCCGGATAGGTGAACTGCACCGCATAGAACACGCCCTTGGCGCCATCCGCCGTGCTCGGCGCGTTCACCGTCTCGATCTCGAACACATAGCGACGGAGCACCCCACCCGGGCGCTGGGTGAGCACGATAATTGGCTGCAATATCAGCGCCGCACTGGGCTTGAGGAACAGATAATTCCCCTTCGGCACAGCCGCCAAATGCAGACTGTCAGTTTCCGCGACGGAGGTTACGGTTTCATCGGGGG
>JAJYAF010000111.1 GCA_021779655.1 Pseudomonadota bacterium | reverse complement strand
GGTGTCGGAAACCGCCTTTTCGATCGCGCCGCGAGCGTAGCCGGAATGCAGATCCATCGCTTCTTTCAGCGATTTCACGCCCAGCATGGATTTCGAAAACGCGACCGTGTCTTCGATCGAGGCCTTGTTGGAGGCCGCGACGTCCTTCGAGATATCCTGCAGCCCGGCGGCGAAGATTTTGGACGCCTTCATGAAGGCATCCAGATTCGCCTGGCTGAAAGCCAGAACCTCTTCCGAGGACTTCATCGCCTTCTCCAGGTTCTCCTTGAGTTTGGCCTGCGATGTTTCGAAGCCCCTGGTGGCCTTGGCGATGCCTTCATTCACCGCCGCCATGGTGCTGTCGAAGCCTTTGGAGGCCATCTCGCTCGTCGTCTCGACCGCTTCCGAAGCAGCCGTTTTCACTTTCGTTGCACTCATTTTACCCAACTCCAGAAAGGGAAACGTATCCGATTTGACAGGGACGTTTGGCACAAGCCCAGTAGCGGGCTCGCTCAGATCATGGGCTGAAGCTCCAAACAGGCGAGCGGATATGAAATTCCATATCGCATTGCAGCGAAATCTTTTCTAAAAGAAAAGAAAGGCGGCCGTCAATGAAAATGTTGCGATGCACAAATTTTGCATCCGCGTCATCCGGCCATATGGCGTAATGAAACTTGTTAACCTATTGGGTTTTTAGGAATTTTTCGTTTTTGGCTGGACAAGACCGGCCCTCGGCGTTTACAGAAGTTCATCGCAAAGTCAGGGTGGCGGAATGCAGGCGGGACGTTGGAGCAAGCGCCGGGCGGGAGAGCGCCGGTGGAAAGAGCAAAAGCTCATTGCCGCGACAGGGGCGCTGTGCCTGTTCTTCACGGGCCATTTCGCCTCCGCGCATGGTTTGCGCCATAACCATCACCGGCCGCACTATTATACCGTGGCCAGGCAGGCCCCTTCCCCGCAGAGCGGCGACACGGATTTCGGGCCGACGGCGCGGGGCGACAGTTATATCGTGATAAACGCGAGCACGGGCGGCGTGGTTTCCGAAAACGGGGCGGACACCCCGCGCTATCCCGCCAGCCTGACCAAGCTGATGACGCTCGACCTCGCCTTCCAGGCGATCCGGGACGGACGGATGACGCTGGACACCCCGATTCCGGTTTCCTTCCGTGCCTCCGCGGTGGAACCTGTCAAGCTCGGATTGCAGCCGGGCGATGCGATTACCGTCCGGCAGGCGATCCTTGCCATGACCACCATGTCCGCCAATGACGCGGCGACCGCGCTCGGCGAATATCTGGGCGGCGGGTCCGAAGCGCGCTGCGCGCAGATGATGACGCTCCGGGCGCATGCGCTGGGCATGGCGCAGACCCAGTTCTACAACGCCTCCGGCCTGCCCAATCCCGGACAGGTGACGACCGCGCGGGACCTCGCGATCCTGGCGCGGGACATCGTGACGACCTTCCCCGAGGATCAGCCCTTCTTCGAGGTGCTGAAATTCGATTTCCGGGGCCATACCGTCTATAGCAACGATGCCATGCTGAAGCTTTATCCCGGCGCGATGGGGATGAAGACCGGCTATACGATCCTGGCGCGGCATAACCTCATCACCGCGGCGGAGCGCAACGGCAGCGTTCTTATCGGCGTGACTCTGCATGAGAATTCCTGGCCGGCGAGCTATGCGCGGATGACCGCCCTGCTCGATGCCGGATTTGGCGGCGGGACGCCGGCCGGCGGCGTTCTGCTCGCGGCGCGAAAGACGCCCGTTCAGACCGGCGCCGCGCCAGGCCTGAGGCTGGCCGCCAATACCGCGCCGCCTGCCGGCACTTCGGGCGGACCTTCGGGCGGAATTCAGCCTGAATACAGCCCGCCGAACATCCCGCTGCCGCGTCCCGGCCCGTCGCTCTTCCCCGTGGCGGAAGCGGCGACGCTGCGGCCGATGGTTGGAAGGGCCGGCCGCCACGCGGCGCATACGCAGCCGGTCCGGCTCGCGGATAGCCACCTCGCGCGCGGCCCGAGCGACGGCTGGACCGCGCAGGTGGGCAGCTATGCCCGGCTGAAATCGGCGAAGCTGCAAGCCATTCATGTTCAGACCATGCGGGGAATTGGGGTGGCGCATGTGGCACGGGTGGATCACCACGGCAGAATCCTCTGGGCCGCCCAGCTTGCCGGCCTGAGCCAGACCGACGCGCATGCGACCTGCCATGCGCTGGCGGTCCGGGGCCATAGCTGCATGGTGATCGCGCCGCAGAGCGAGCACCTGGCCGAGCGGGACGCCTTCGCCGGATAGCCGGTACGGACCGGCTGTGGCGTGAAGCCCGGAGGAACCCCGCGACAGGGCGGATTTCTTCCGGAAATCTTCCCGGCCGGCCTGTTTCACCCATGGCTTCCGCCGTCAAGCTCATCTATCTCAGCCGCGATGCTTAGCAGCGTGTTTTCCGATTTCATGGGTGGGGCGGCGGGCAGCAAGCCATTGCAGGCCACCACCATCATCGCCGGCACCTTCATCCTCGAGGATGCCGCCACCCTGCTCGCCGCGATGCAGGTGGCCGCCGGCGCGGTATCCTTGCCGGTGGCGCTGGGCGCGCTCTATGCGGGGATCGTTCTGGGGGACCTCGGGCTGTATGCGCTGGGCGCGCTTTCCGCCCGGCATCCCTGGGCGCGGCGGCTGGTGCCGAAACGGCGCCAGGATATCGGCCATGACTGGGTGCAGCGGCGGGTGATCCCCCTGGTGCTGGTCAGCCGCTTCGTGCCCGGCCTGCGGCTGCCGACCTATACCACCCTCGGCTTCCTGCGGGCGCCGCTGATGCAGTTCGCGCTGGCGGCCATCGCCGCGACGCTGGTCTGGACCTCCGGGCTGTTCTTCGCCTGCCTCAGGCTCGGGGCGCTGATGCAGCGCTACCTCGGCATTTGGCGCTGGGCGGGACTCGCGGTATTCTGCGCTATATTGATTGTGGTCGGCCGTCTGGCGACGCGTATGTATAATAGAAGGATCCGCCAATGAGCGAAAGCTCGCTCGCCACCAACCGCCCCGCTTTCGCGTTCCTGTCCAGATTTTCCCGCTCCAAGCGTTCTTCCAAGCCGGTTTCATTTTTTGAATTCTGGCCGGACTGGCTGTTCTACACGCCGGTCGTGCTGTTCTGGGTTTTCAATGCCTTGCGCTACCGCAGCACGACCCTGCCCGCGCTTGCCAATCCGCGCATCAATGCCGGGGGCATCTGCGGCGAATCGAAAAACGATATCCTTCGTCTGGCGGGCCCCTTCGCGCGGGAATGGATCGCCCCGCATGTCGCCATGACCACGGCTGGCCATGTGGACGGAAACGACCTCGCCACGGCGGAGGCGCTGATGGCCGGGAGCGGCCTGAGCTACCCCATCGTCGCCAAGCCGGATATGAGCTGCAATGGCGTCGGCGTCCGGGTGATCGGGAATGCCGCGGCGCTCAAAGCCTATCTCGCCGGGTTTCCCCGCGCCACCGGCCTGCAACTGCAAACCCTGGTGACGCATGAGGGCGAGGCGGGGATTTTTTATATCCGCCATCCGGGGGCGGCGCATGGCCGCATCACCTCGGTTACGTTGAAATTCCCCCCCACCGTTACCGGCGATGGCAAGCGCAGCATCCGCGCGCTGATCGCGGCCGATGACCGGCTGAAGGCGATCTCCCGCCTGCTGCTCGGGAAACTGGGGGCGGCGGCGAACCGGATTCCCGCTCCGGGCGAATCCTGCCGGCTGGTTTTCGTTGGCAATCACTGCCGGGGTTCCACCTTTCAGGACGGAATGGCGATCCTCACCCCGGCGCTGGCGGCGCGGATCGAAGACATCGCCCGCGATCTGGACGGGTTTTACTTCGGCCGGATCGATCTGCGGTACGGATCGCTCGACGATCTGCGCGCGGGCAGGAATTTCAAGATCATCGAGATCAACGGCAGCGGTTCGGAGGCCACCCATATCTGGGACCCGGGGATGACCCTGCGCGAGGCTTATGCCGCGCAGTTTTTCCATTATGGCGAATCGTTCAAGATCGGCGCCGCCATCCGGGCGATGCAGGGCGCGCGCCCGATCAGCCTGATGCGGCTTTGGTCGCTCTGGGCCCAGCAGCGCCGGCTGATGGCCGCGTATCCCGTTAACGACTGAGGAACCTTACATTATGCCGCTTTCCAAGGCCCGCCCACGCAAGATGCTGCACCTGCGCGATATTCAACTGCGCGGCTATGAACGCGAGGACGGTCTGGTGGAAGTGGAAGCGCATCTGACCGACGTGAAAACCTACAGCTACGTCGATAACGACTTCGAGGCGGGTGAGCCGGTGCATGACATGTGGGTGCGCGTCGCCCTGGACCGCAACGCGGTGATTCACGAATGCGAGGCCGCGATGGACGGAACCCCGTATAGGGTCTGCCCTCAGGCGGCACCGAACATGGAGCGCCTGAAGGGGCTGCGGATGGGCAAGGGCTTCGTGGAGGAGGCGATGCGGCTGGTGGGTGGAAACGCGGGATGCACGCATCTGCGCGAGCTGTTGCAGCCGGTGGCGACCGTCGCCTTCCAGACCACGATGCTGTACCGCCAGCAGGCCGTTCCGCCCGGTTCGGTGCGGATCAGCCCGGGGATGATGAACAGCTGCGTGGCTTATGACGAAAACGGTCCGATCGCCGCGCGATTTCGTGCGCAACAGGATAAAAAACCGTCGGATTAGCGGATTTTCGCGCAGGTAAAAAGGCCCGGAGCGCGTTGCGCTTCGACTTGCCCTATGTTACCTCCGCGCCGACCATGGCGGGCATAGGCTCTGCCGGCAGGGTCGTGGCCGCAGAAATGGAATCGAGGATTCGTGGTTGAAAAGATCCGCACTGGCGTGACGCCGCTCGCCGCCCGCTATGCCGCCGCCCTGTACGCCCTGGCCGATGAACAGAACGCGTTGAACGGGACGGTCGAGCAGATGGACGCCCTGAGCCGCCTTCCGCGCGAAAGCCAGGCGTTCGCGCGGCTTCTGAACTCACCGGTTCTCGATGTCCGGCAGGTGGCGGCCCCGGTGCGCGAAGCGCTGAAGGTCCAGGGCTTTTCCGATCTGATCCAGAAATTCGTGGGGGTTGTCATCGCCAATCGCCGGTTGCGGGAACTGCCCGCGCTGGTGGCCGGCTTCCTCGCCTACGCCGCCGAAAAACGCGGCGAGATGGTCGCCGATCTCACATCCGCCAACCCGCTGAGCGACCTGCAGCGCAGCCAGCTTCATGCCCGCCTCACCGAGGCCGGCTATGGCAATGTGCGGCTGCATGAAAGCGTGGACCCCTCACTGCTCGGCGGCCTGACCTTGCGGATCGGTTCCAAGCTCTACGACACCAGCCTGAAATCGCGCTTGCAGCGTTTGCAATACTCACTCAAGGGAGCCGCCTGACATGGAGATCCGCCCAGCCGAAATCTCCGAGATTCTCAAGACTCAGATCGCGAATTTCGATACCGAAGCCAATGTTGCCGAAACCGGACAGGTGTTGAGCATCGGCGACGGCATTGCGCGCGTCTTCGGTCTCGGCAATGTCGAATCCGGCGAGCTGGTGGAGTTTCCCGGCGCCGGCATCAAGGGCATGGCGCTGAACCTGGAACTCGACAATGTCGGCATCGTCGTTTTCGGGGACGACAAGAATATCCGCGAGGGCGATACGGTCAGCCGCACCGGAGCCATCGTGGATGTGCCGATCGGAATGGGGCTGCTTGGCCGCGTGGTCGACGCGCTCGGCAACCCCATCGACGGCAAGGGGCCGATCCGCTACAGCGAGCGCCGCGCGGTTGAAACCAAGGCGCCGGGCATCATCGCCAGGCAATCGGTGACCGAGCCGATGCAGACCGGCATCAAGGCCATCGACTCGCTGATCCCGATTGGCCGCGGGCAGCGCGAGCTGATCATCGGCGACCGGCAGACCGGCAAGACCGCGCTGATCATCGATACCATCATCAACCAGAAATCCGTCAACGCCGGCGCCGAGGACAAGGAGAAGCTCTTCTGCATCTATGTCGCGGTGGGGCAGAAGCGCTCCTCCGTCGCGCAGCTCGTCCGCACGCTGGAAGAACAGGGCGTGATGGAATACAGCATCGTCGTCGCGGCCACCGCTTCCGAACCGGCCCCCATGCAGTATCTGGCCCCTTATTCCGGCTGCGCCATGGGCGAGTATTTTCGTGATAACGGCATGCACGCGGTTATTTTCTACGACGATCTTTCGAAGCAGGCCGTGGCCTACCGGCAGATGTCGCTGCTGCTGCGCCGCCCGCCGGGGCGCGAGGCTTATCCGGGAGACGTGTTCTACCTGCATTCGCGGCTCCTGGAGCGCGCGGCCAAAATGTCCGACGAAATGGGTGGCGGCAGCTTGACCGCGCTGCCCGTCATCGAAACCCAGGCCGGCGACGTTTCCGCCTATATCCCGACCAACGTGATTTCCATTACCGACGGGCAGATTTTCCTGGAGACCGAGCTGTTCTTCAAGGGCATCCGGCCGGCGGTGAATGTCGGGCTTTCGGTCTCGCGCGTGGGCTCCGCCGCGCAGGTGAAGGCGATGAAGCAGGTGGCGGGCAAGATCAAGCTCGACCTCGCGCAATACCGGGAAATGGCGGCTTTCGCGCAGTTCTCCTCCGATCTCGACCCTCTGACCCAGAAAATGCTGGCGCGCGGCGCAAGGCTGACCGAACTGCTGAAACAGCCGCAATATCATCCGCTGGCGGTGGAGGAGCAGGTGGTTTCCATCTTTGCCGGCACGCGCGGCTTTCTGGATGGAATCGCGGTGGACAAGGTGGGCGCGTTCGAGGCGCAGCTGCTTTCCGAACTCAAGGCCCGTGAGCCGGGAATTCTGGAATCGATCCGCAGCGACAAGCAGATCAAGCCGGAGGTGGAAAAATCGCTGGTCGCCTTCATCGAAGGCTTCGCACGTACCTTCGCCTGACCGCCGATGCCCAGTCTCAAAGCCCTACGCAACCGGATCGGCAGCGTCAAATCGACGCAGAAGATCACCAGCGCCATGAAGATGGTGGCCGCCGCGAAATTG
>JAJYAF010000110.1 GCA_021779655.1 Pseudomonadota bacterium | reverse complement strand
GCACTTGCGGATATATTCGCGGCCGATCTCCTGGTCGACGAAACGCTCGACCATGTCGCGCCACATGATTTGATCCGAATTCAAAAAGTTCATTATAATTGCCCTTTGTTTGTACCGGCTCGTCCCGCCCGCGCCATGATTCGCATAAAAAACCGGGAGGGGAAATCGCCGTCTCGCTGCCCTCGAATTCTTGGACGGCCAAAAGTTAAAGCAGCAGGTCTGTCCAAGATACCTGTTTTTTGCATATAAGCCATGCATGAAATTTATCCTTTGGCCCCGGGAAGAACAGCCCGGATGCGCTTGCCACAGTCGCGCGGATGAATTGTACACGGACGCGATGATCCGTCGCGGGCGGTTTTCGGGCGGCAGCCTCTCCGGCGGTGCCGATAATGCCGGCAGGATAGGTAGGAGCCGGGCTGGCCGTGGGGGCGGGTCGTGGCGGGCTTGTCGCGGGGCTGATCCGTGATAGCTTGTTTTTGTACATCATAAAGAAGTCCAGGAATGCAGAAATCAGAAAACACGGGTCCGCTGGCGGGCATAAAAATTCTCGATCTCACCGGCGTGATCATGGGGCCTTTCGCCAGCCAGATCATGGCGGATCTGGGAGCGGAAGTTATCAAGATCGAATCTTTCGAAGGCGATGTGCTGCGCAAGATCGGGCCGAGCCACAACAGCGGCATGGGGCCGCTTTTTCTCGGCCTCAACCGCAACAAGCGCAGCCTGGCGCTCGATCTCCGGCGGCCGGAGGCGCTGGACGTGTTACGGAAATTATTGGTCGAAGCCGATGTTTTTATGTCCAACCTCCGCCCGGCTTCCCTGCAACGGCTGGGGCTTGGCTATGAGGCGATCGCGGCGGTCAATCCGCGGATCATCTATTGTGTCGGGTACGGGTTCGGCGAGGGCGGGCGTTATGCCGGCAAGCCTGCTTTCGATGATCTCATCCAGGGCGCCGTGTCGCTGCCTTCGTTGCTAGGCCGTATCATCGGCGAGCCGCGCTATCTGCCCACGAATTTGTGCGACCGCGCGAGCGGGCTGACCATGGTCTACTCCATCACCACCGCCCTTTACGCGCGCGAGCGCACCGGGCGCGGCCAGGCGGTGGAAGTGCCGATGTTCGAAACCATGACGCAGTTCGTGCTTTCCGACCATATGTACGGAATGACCTTCGATCCGGCGCTCGATCAGGCGGGCTATCCGCGGCTGGTCTCCCACTCGCGCCATCCTTATAAAACCAGCGACGGCCATATTTGCGTGGTGATCTATCTCGAAGTGCATTGGCAGAATTTCTGCAAGCTCATCGGCCGGGAGGATATGGCAACCGATCCGCGCTTCGATACCATGCAGCACCGTTCCCGCAATATCGATGCGCTGCTCGAATTTCTCAAGGAGATCATGGTTACCCGCACCACGGCGGAGTGGCTGGAGAAACTGGGGAAGGCGGATATTCCGGTCATGCCGCTGCACACGCCGGAGAGCCTGTTCGATGATCCGCATCTCGGCGACATAGGATTTTTCAAGTGGATCGACCATCCATCGGAGGGGAAGATCCGCACCATGGGCATTCCCACCCGATGGTCGGATTCGGAGCCTTCGGTCCGTCGCCACGCGCCGCTGCTGGGGGAGAACACGGCGGAGGTTTTGGCCGATGCGGGATACAGCCAGGCCGAGATCGACGGGATGCTGGCGGCGGGCATCGCCAAATCGGCACGGGCGAGCAACAAAAAAGACGGAGGATGAAACATGCGCGGTGATCGGGATTTCGGCTTCACTGACGACCAGCTGATGTTGCGTGACGCCGTGCGGGATTTCGTGCGGAAGGAAATCCCGGACGCGAAGGCGCGGGAATACGACCACAAGAAAATTCCGCCGCTCGACATCTTCGACAAGATGGCGGAGCTGGGCTGGCTCGGGATAGCAATTCCCGAGGAATATGGCGGCTCCGGGCTGGGGTTCGTTGAGCTCGGCATCGTGCAGGAGGAACTCTCCTACGCCATGCTGGAACTGGCCGTGCTGTATTACCGCGCGACGGTCCATGGCGCCCACTCCCTGATGACCTACGGCTCCGAGGCGCAGCGCCGCAAATATCTTCCCTTGATCGCGGCGGGAAAATTCAAATCCTCCATGAGCCTCACCGAGCCGGATGCCGGCTCGGACGCGGCGGCCATCCGCACGCGCGCCGTGCGCGACGGCGACCATTTCATCATCAACGGCGCGAAGATTTTCAATTCCCAGGTCGACCTCGCGACGCGCACCGTCCTCGTCACCCGCACCGATCCGAGCGCGCCGGCCCATAGAGGCATCAGCCTGTTTTTCGTCGACCCGAAAAGCCCGGGCGTCACCATCGAACGGCTCGAAACGCTGGCTTTCCGCTCCGTGGGCACCAACCGGGTGACCTATGAGAATGTCAGGGTTCATCAGGATGACCTGCTCGGCACCCTCAACGGGGGCTGGAAACATCTGATGACGAATCTCAACAAGGAGCGGTTTTCATTGGCGGCGCAGGTGTCGGGCGCGGCCCAGGCCGCGTTAGACTGCGCGCTGCAATACGCGAAAGACCGGGTTCAGTTCGGCCAGCCCATCGCCAAGTACCAGGTCATCCAGCACAAGCTCGCGGATATGCAGATCGCGGTGCACGCGGCGCGGCTGCTCACCTATGATCTCGCCCGCCGTCTCGACGCGGGAGTGCCATGCCGCAAGGAGGCGTCGATCGCCAAGGTGATGACAACGGAGGCCTATTTCCGGGTGGCCGATGAGGGAATGCAGATTCTGGGCGGCTATTCCCTGACACCCGATTTCCCGATGGAACGCCATTATCGCGAGTCACGCCTCATGCGGATCGGCGGCGGCGCGAACGAGGTCATGCGGAATTCCATCGCCAAGGATCTCGGCTTGTAAGACCGGCTGCTCCCGCGCCGCCTTGCGAGGTTCCCGCCTCGCGGCGGTTCAGGCTTGCGCTGGTCCGCGCAGCAGCACGTCGCCATATTCCTGACGCAGGGCGGTTTTGATCAGCTTGCCGCTATTGTTGCGCGGGAGGGCGGAGACGAAGATCACCTTGTCCGGGAGTTGCCACTTCGCCACCTTGTCCGTGAAATAGGCGAGCACCGCGGCCTCGGTGAGCGTGGCGCCCGGCCGGGGCACGACGAGCAGAACCGGCCGCTCATCCCATTTCGGATGGCGGGCGGCGATGGCGGCCGCGTCATCGATATCCGGATGGCCAAGGGCGATGCCTTCCAGCTCGACCGTCGAAATCCACTCCCCGCCGGATTTGATGATGTCCTTGGCGCGGTCGCGGATGGTCATGAACCCGTCCGCGCTGATCGAGGCGATGTCTCCGGTATCGAACCAGCCATCCCCGGCCAATGTCTCGCCAGGGCCGGCGCGGAAATAATCGGCGACGACCCAATGGCCGCGAACGCGCAGATTGCCCTGGGCGTTGCCGTCCTCGGGCAGGGGGTGGCCATGGTCGTCCACGATTTCGAGTTCCACCCCGTAAGGCGGGCGGCCTTGACTTTGGCGCAGCCGGGCCTGCTCGGTTTCCAGCAAATCGCCATGACGGCGCAGCAGGCTGTTGACGGTGCCGAGCGGCGAGGTTTCGGTCATGCCCCAGGCATGGACGACCTCGACGCCGTATTTGTCCCGGAAGGCGGCGATGAGCGCGGGGGGACAGGGGGCGCCACCGACCACGGTGCGCTTAAGCGGCGTGGTTCCGGCGCCGGTGGCCTCCAGCGCCCGCAACAGCCCCTGCCAGATGGTCGGCACGCCGAGCGCGACGTTCACCGCCTCCGTCTCGATCAGCCGCGCCAGGCTCGGGCCATCGAGAAACGGACCGGGCAGAACGAGGCTGGCGCCGGCCAGGGCGGCACTGTAGGGTACGCCCCAGGCATTCACATGGAACATCGGCACCACGGGAAGCACCCTGTCCCGGGCCGAGAGGTTGAGCACGTCCGGCGTGGCGGCGATGAGGGAATGCAGAACCGTGGAGCGATGGGTGTAGAGAACACCCTTGGGGTTGCCCGTGGTGCCGGAGGTGTAGCAGAGGCTGGAGCCATCCCCCTCCGCCACTTCCGCCCAGGGCGCATCCGCCGCGCCGGAGGCGATGAAATCCTCATAGAAGATCAGCCCCGGAAGGGTTTGCGTCATCTCCTCATCCGCGCCGGAGAGGAGCACGAACGCCTCGACCCCGGGCAGCTTGTCGCGCAGGCCGGCGATAACCGGCAGGAAGGTCCTGTCGCAAAAGATGATGCGGTCACGCGCATGGTTGATGATATAGGCGAGCTGCTCCGGGAACAGGCGCGGGTTGAGGGTGTGGCAGATCATCCCCGCGCCCGAGATGCCGAAATAGCATTCGAGATGCCGCGCGTTGTTCCAGGCGATGGTCGCGCAGCGATCGCCCTTCGCCAGGCCGTGCCGCCGCAGCGCGTCGTTGAGCCGGCGCGCCCGCGCCGCGACGTTTCGCCAGTTGGTGCGGGTTCGGGCGCCGTCCGTCTCGACCGAGAAGATCTCCGTTTCGTGGTGGTAGCGCGCCGCGTGGTCGATCAGCGACTGGATCGTCAGCGGCATGGACATCATTCGGCCCAACATCTTGGTGTCCGGCATTTTTTCGTGCGGCATTTCCTGGTACTCCCATCCCGCTTACGCCCGCGAGCGCGCTCTCGACTGACGCGTGCCGTCCTTGACGGGCGCCGCGCGGGCGCGATAAGCCAATTCCAATTTCTTTAACAAGAAACGAAGGACGTACCAAGAAACGAAGGGCCGCGGCCAGGTGAAATGGCGATGATCGTGGCCGGAAACCAGACGGGCCTCCAGACGGGCCTCCAGACGGGCCTCCAGCCGGGCCTCCAGCCGGCCGCCAGAACCCGAAGCCGGGCCGGGCGGCTGGTTCCACCGCAAGCCGCATAACCGCATGCAAGGAAGTTATCGAAAAATGTGCGCAAGAATGATCCGGGTTGAGGACGATAACGGTGTTCGCTCGATCCTGCTCGACCGCCCCGACAAGGCGAATGCCCTCAGCAACGATATGATGACCGAACTCGCGGACGCGGTCTCCGGCGCTGGCCGGGCGGAGCTGATCGTGGTCGCGGGCAATGGCCCGAAAGGGTTTTGCGCGGGCGCCGATATCGCCGAGTTTCTGCGCGGCCCGGAGGAGCTGGAGCGTCAGGAAAAGGGCATCAAGGCGCTGATCACCGCGTTCTCCGGCGCGTCCTGCCCGGTGATAGCCGCGATCCATGGCCGGACCCTGGGCGCGGGGGTGATGATCTGCTGCCTGGCCGATCTCGTCATAGCCGCCGACGACGTGGTGATGGGGCTGCCGGAAATCCGCTTCAACATGTATCCGGTCGTCGTGCACGCGGCGCTGGAAGAGAAGATTTCGGGCACGCTGGCTTTTCAGCTCTGCGCCACGGGAAGGCTGCTCAACGGGGCGGAGGCGCAATCGCTGGGGCTTGTGTCCGAGCTTCTTCCGGCTGCCGGTTTTGCTTCGCGGCTGGCGGAAAAAATCGCGTTCTATCGGGACAGATCCGCGGCGTTGTCGATCGCGCGGAGGACGATGCGCATTGATGGCCCTTCGAACATCCTCGAGCGCGCCGCGAAGCTGGCGCCGCTGATGCACGAGAACTACAGCCGGCCGGGGGTGCACGAGACGATCGCCAACTACCTGAAGGGCATCGCCGGACCGCGTTGAACCGGGGCGGGATGGGGCCATGCCGGCGTTGCCGCCTGGTTCGCGCGGTGCTAGTTTTTCCGCCCCGGAAATGGCCCTGGGAAATTACCCTGGGAAATTACCCCGGAAATTACCCCGGAAATGAAACGGAATGCGAGCGCCATGCAAGTGATCAGACTGAAGCAGCCCGGCGGGCTGGAAAACCTCGCCGTGAGCGAGATCGATCCGCCGGGGCCGCCCGGTCCGGGCGAGATCCAGGTCCGGCTGCACGCGAGTTCGCTGAATTATCACGATTTCGCGGTGGCAACCGGGGCGATTCCCACGCCGGACGGGCGCATCCCGCTTTCCGATGGGGCAGGGGTCGTCATGGCCGTGGGCGCCGGGGTGAGCCGGTTCAAGCCGGGCGATTCCGTCGTCTCCCATTTTTTCCCGGACTGGCCCGACGGGCCGCCGAAAATGCGGCATTTCGGCGCGGTTCCCGGTGATGGCACGGATGGCTACGCGCGCGAGGCCGTGACCGTTCCCGCCCCCTATTTCTGCCATGCGCCGCGCGGATGGACCCATGCCGAAGCGGCGACGCTGACCACCGCGGGGCTTACCGCGTGGCGCGCGCTGGTGGTCGAGGGCGGCATCAAGCCCGGCGACACCGTGCTCGTGATGGGGACGGGCGGCGTCTCGCTCTTCGCCTTGCAGATCGCCCGCGCGGCCGGGGCGAGCGTGATCGCCACCTCGTCTTCCGACCAGAAGCTGGAACGGCTGCGCGGCCTGGGTGCCGCGCATGTCATCAACTACAAGGCCGAGCCGCGATGGGGGCAGAAGGTGCTGGATGTCACCGATGGCCGGGGTGTCGATCACGTGGTGGAGGTCGGCGGTCCCGGAACGCTCGCGGAATCGATCCGGGCGGTGCGCGTGGGCGGCCATATTTCGCTGATCGGGATACTGACCGGCCGTGGCGGTGAGGTGCCGACCGCCGCGCTGATGTTCAAGCAGGCGCGGCTCGTCGGGGTTCTCGTGGGGAGCCATCGCCACCAGGAGGAGATGATCCGCGCCATGGAAACCACCGGTATCCGCCCGGTGATCGACCGGGTGTTTCCGCTGCGCGAGCTTGCGCAGGCTTTCCGGCACGAGGCCTCGGGCCAGCATTTCGGCAAGATATGCGTGGAGATGTAGCGCGCCGGTCCACTCAGCGCCCGCGAACTTGATTTTACCGCTCGTTCTGGCCATCCTGAGGGACGGGCCGGGGGAAGGAGACGAGGCATGAACCATTTCGGGGGCAATGATCTTCTTTTGCGGGAGGAGGCGGTCGGCGTGGTGACGCTGCGCCTGAACCGCCCTGGAAAATTCATCGCTCTTTCCGACGCCTTCCTGGACGCGCTGCTTGG
>JAJYAF010000109.1 GCA_021779655.1 Pseudomonadota bacterium | reverse complement strand
GCCCTCGTTGAAACTGCACCGCATTTCGAGCCATCAATCTCCTCCGTTTATACCTCAATGTTCGTCTTTTGTACCGATATAAAAGCGGCTGAACAAGGTGGGTAAGCAGGTATCATATTGATATCGCGATCTGTGTTGTACCCAGCCATGCAACAAGCTTGGTGCATGCCCTGACCGGCTGCGAATTTCCGGAGCACGTCGCCGCCAATTGGCGCAGCGCGCGGCTTGTCGGAGGGCGTCTGTCCGGATAAACCACGCCCTGATACCAATCCGCGAAAACGCGGATTGGTATGCGCGCGGGGTTGGCGGGGCGGCCGCGCGCGAAATCAAAGCCATATACCAGCCCGCCACCTGTCTGGAAGAGACAATCAATTGGCGGGCTGGTATGAAAGGGTCCCGAGCTGTGACACCGCAGTGCTGCATTTCCTACACCACCGACACAGGCTATCTTTTCCCCACCTTTGTTAGCGCCCTGCTGGCCCGCCGGCACGCTCCGGCGGATGTCGCGGATGTCGCGATTTTCAGCATCAACGGCGTGGCGGAACTTGATAGGCTGTTTCGCCGTGCCTCCGAGTCAGAGGGTATTTTGTTCATCTCTGTGCCGGAACGTGCGATCGAAGGTGCGAGCGCGATGCTTGCCAGACTGTTTCTGGACCGTATCGCGCCGCCGGATTATGGGCATCTGCTATATATCGATGGCGACACCCAAATCACCGGTTCGCTGGCGCCCTTGCTCGCGACGGAGGTGCCGGCGGGGCAGTTCTGCGCCGTAAGCGATCCCATGACGTTCTCGCTGAACGGTCCTAGCCGGCATGATCGTGAACTGGTCCGGCATTTCGCCTCGCTCGGCTTTGATGGCGCGCAGCAGCGCAACTATTTCAATAGCGGTGTCCTGCGCATCAATCGTGAAGGCTGGGACGAGATCGGCCAAGCTTCATGGAAGCTTTTTCAGAAGCTACGGGTCGCCGCGCGTTATCCTGATCAGGACGCGCTTAATCTTGTGGCCATGGACCGGCGCATCCCGATATCATTGACATGGAATTTTCCGATATTTCTCCGTAATGCCCGTTTGCAGTCAACGATCGAACCCCGGATCGTGCATTACATGGGTAGCCCGAAGCCCTGGCATGGCGCCTTTCAACCTTGGGGGCCGGTGGCATATCGGGTTTATCTGGAAGCAGTAGCGCGCTATCCGGAACTTGCGCCTTTTCTTACCCGCATGCCCTGGCGTCGGCGGCTGCGCTATCGTGTGCAACAATATTACAAGCGGCTCCATGAAAATTCCGTTTGGGGCCACGGGCCGCGACACCGCGAAATCTTGAATTACGAGAAGTCACTTCGGAATGTGGCATGCGCGGAGGCGGTGGCGGCTGAAGTTGGCGTCTCTAACCCTTTACGGCTGGCGTAGCGCCAGCTTGCGGGTCATTGGCCTTTCCGACACGCGGTCAGGCAGGTTATTCAGCCCCTTCCAACCCATTCCGCCGAGCCTGCGCAACATTTGCCGGCGTTGCGGCGTATACGGCAAAGCCAGCATATAACCGGCAACCATGCGCAGCGTGAAAGATCGCGGGTGCAGCCGAGGGTCGAGCGTATCACCGTTGCGGGTTACGGCCTGGAGCGTCGCGATCACGGGTTCTTCCTCGATGCCGTTCTGTTTGCAGAAACTGCGCAACTCGTCCCAGGGTGAGACGCCGCGTTCCCGCAGCATTTGGTAGTTGGGGCCGCCCACGGGCCTTGTGTGGCGGACCTGTACCTCGTCGAGGATCGCCATCTGGGTCGCCGGCTGGTCGACCAGCTTCTGCCAGAGGAAATCCAGTCCCCAGCCGCTGAGATTGGTATTCAACAGCGGCACCGCCTTGGCGAGCACGGCCGCGGCCAGGCAGGGCGCCATGACCTCGACATAGTTGGTGTAGCGGATCCGAAAATTGCCGTTATGCAGCGTCGTGAGGTGGCCGAAATAGCTGCTCTGAGAAAGGGAAGGTTGCGCGACCTTCAAATCTTCGCTTGCCATGATCGCGAATAAACGATCGATCTCTTGGCAGGTCGTCGCCAAATCGTCGTCCGGCAGCCAGATGTAATCGTAGTCAAGCAAGAAGCGCGGATTTTCCTCCAGAAGCCGCTGCAGCGCCGGCCATTTCGGCCCCTTGCTATCGATCCGCTCAACGTCAGGCTGACGGTAAAGCGCCGGCTGATCACCGTAATAATTAACGACGATGTCCCAACTTCGATCATCTCCGCCAGCCAGCCAGCCCGGATGCAGCGAGTTATCACCCGCGCGAACGATCACTAGGTTCCGGCGAAGGTTTTCGGGCTGCGAACGCATTTTATCTGTTTCTCTCACAATTCTGGAACAGCGATAATAGCCGCAAGAGAGCTTATGCCGTGTCTCGTAACAACACGGAATTGAAAACAATACAGGCCGGCGCTCGGCCGCCGGGCTTGAGGGCGCGCGAAATCAAGGCCTTATGCCAGCCCGCCACCTGCCTGGAAGAGTCGATCAATTGGCGGGCTGGTATAATACCAATCCGCGAAAACGCGGATTGGTATGCGCGCGGGGTTGGCGGGGCGGCCGCGCGCGAAATCAAGGCCTTATGCCAGCCCGCCACCTGCCTGGAAGAGTCGATCAATTGGCGGGCTGGTATAAGCGCTCCGATGTTGGGACAACCATCGCTCCGCGCCGGCGAGCGACTGATTGATGACTTGATCCATATCGAGATATTGGTAGGTGCCACATCTCCCGATAAACGCCATATTAGGCGCGCGCCGCGCCAACAGGCGATATTTTTCGTAGAGCGCCTGGTAGCGCCCATCCGCGGTTTTTACCGGATAATATCGCTCCATTCCGTTGTCGCGATAGTCACAGGGCTCTTCTTTGGTAATGGTGCGCTGACCGGTCCTGTGGACGCGATGATGCGGGAACGCATCCCAGTAGGTTTCGCGGGTGAAGGGCAGGGTATCGGTGAAGTTGACCACCGGAGCAGACGGAGCAACGGTATCGTGTTCCGTACGGTGATGGAAACGAATCGAACGATAGGGTAAATCCCCGAGCACGAAGTCGAAAAATTCGTCGATCGGCATCGCGTTGAAACAGAATTCGAAACCGCGCAGCATGTGTTTTTCAAACGTGACGCCAAGTTCGATCTCGATGCGAGGATGCGCCAGAATTTCCTGGAACAAGGCAGTATATCCCGCCACAGGCATTAGCTGTGTCTCATCGCTCGAAAAATACGTGTCGATCCGGTCGGTGCGTAGCGGGATGCGCTTGACCACCGAGGCCGACATGTCCTCGAGGTCCTGCTGCCACATCTTTTTCGTATAGGGCCGGAAAAACAGATCCGTCAGTTCCTGGCCGATACTCCCGTAAAGATATTCGGCGGCATTGCGCGGTTGCGGAAAATCGAGCGCCACCTCGGCCAAATGCGCTTGCACCTCGTCGCTCGTTTCAAAGCATGTCCCAAAGACCATGTTGATGGTATCGAGATTGATCGGCAGCGGCGCCATCCGCCCGTCTGGCAGCTTCGCGCGCACCTTGTGCTCATAAGGCGCGAAGCGGCCGAAGCGCTGAAGCCATTCCATCACGGATCGCAGCTTGGTGTGAAAAATATGCGGGCCATACGCATGCACTCTCACGCCATTGGCATCGACGTCGTCATAAGCGTTGCCACCGATATGAGAACGTTTGTCAATAATCTGAACCTGATAACCGGCCTCCGCTAGCGTGCGAGCATAGACGGCCCCCGAAAACCCTGCCCCGACAATGAGAACGGTCATTTCAATCTCACAATTTATTCATCGTTGTTGCGAAGGGCAGTGCGGGTTCGATTCCATTTCAGACTTCCAGGAAGACCTTTTTGACCGGCCCGATAAATTTTTTCCGAAGGCCTGCTCGGGCTGCGCGGCCGTTGCGGCAACCGGACGACCTACCCAGGACAAGCGGAACGCGTCACCGGCAGTAGGGCATACGACCGCAAGTTTCATACGACCGCAAGTCTCACACCGTAAATTGCGCAGCCAAACAGGACATCAAAAGCGTCGTATCGTTCCTGTCCTGCCGCGGAAGCTGCCCGCCGACCCGCAGGTTGCGACGAAACTCGTATCAAGCATGATAAAAGATTTCAAACATGATAAAAGAGGGCAGTCAAGATTATTTTAGAAACTTTTTCGAATTTTATGCTCAAACCTAAGCGAATTCCGTTCTTTGGCCTTTAAAATACCTCTTCGCCGGGATCCGCTGCTGGCGGCAAAGACCGCTCTGCCTCCGTCTACACCCGCGCGCGGACGGCAAGGCTAATACCAATCCGCGAAAACGCGGATTGGTATGCGCGCGGGGTTGGCGGGGCGGCCGCGCGCGAAATCAAAGCCTTATGCCAGCCCGCCACCTGTCTGGAAGAGTCAATCAATTGGCGGGCTGGTATAAGGAAATGGATGTCGCTATGGGAGGAGACCGGCCGGCGCCATCATCTCTCAGCGCAATCGGGTTTCCTTCTGGGTGAGACAAATCCCGGCATTGCGGATATCGTGACGACCATCTTGTGGTCACCCTTGATCGAACGCTTCCCCACGATCGGACCGATCCTGCAAGAAACGGCGCCGAACACTTTTGGCTTGATCCACCGCATGGACGCGCTGCCGCCGTTGAAAGCGTTGGCCGCCAAGGCACGCGGGGAATACGGCAATACCTGGTGCGGCGGCGAGATCGAGGCCTCGCTGCGGATGGTGCTGGAGGATAATACCAGCCAGCCCGAAGGCTGACCGGTCGCGCGCGGCCGCCCCGCCAACCCCGCGCGGCTTTGATTTCGCGCGCGGCCGCCCCGCCAACCCCGCGCGGCTTTGATTTCGCGCGCGGCCGCCCCGCCAACCCCGCGCGCATGCCAAGCCCTCTAGCGCGTTAAAACAGCACGACGGATCGGATCGACCTGCCTTCATGCATCAGCTCGAAGGCGGTGTTGATCTGGTCCAGCGGCATGGTGTGGGTGATCAGATCGTCGATATTGATCTTTCCGCGCATGTACCAATCGACGATCCTGGGCACATCCGTGCGGCCTCGGGCGCCGCCGAAGGCGGACCCTTTCCACACCCGTCCGGTGACAAGCTGGAACGGGCGCGTGGAGATTTCCGTGCCCGACGGCGCGACGCCGACAATAACCGATTCGCCCCAGCCGCGATGGCAGCATTCCAGCGCCTGCCGCATGGTGTGGACATTGCCGATGCATTCGAACGAGAAATCAGCGCCGCCGCCGGTAAGATCGATGATCGCCTCCACCACCTTGTCACGGCCGATCTCATCCGGATTGATGAAATCCGTCATGCCGAATTTCCGCGCCGTTTCCGCCTTGGCCGGATTGAGATCGATGCCGATGATCCTGTCCGCGCCCACCAGCCGCGCGCCTTGAATGACATTCAGCCCGATGCCGCCCAGGCCGAATACCGCGACATTGGCGCCGGGCCCCACCTTGGCCGTAAAAATAACCGCGCCGATGCCGGTGGTGACGCCGCAGCCGATATAGCAGATTTTGTCGAAAGGAGCGTCCTCCCGTACTTTCGCCACCGCGATCTCCGGCAGCACCGTGAAGTTGGAGAAGGTCGAGCAGCCCATGTAATGGAAAATCTCGCCGCCCTGGCAGGAAAAGCGCGTGGTGTTGTCCGGCATCAGCCCCTGGCCCTGCGTGGCGCGGATGGCCGTGCATAAATTCGAACGCCGCGACAGGCAGGTTTTGCATTGCCGGCACTCCGGCGTGTAGAGCGGAATGACATGATCCCCGGGTTTGACGGACGTGACCATCGCTCCCACCTCGCGCACGATCCCGGCACCCTCATGGCCCAGGATCGCCGGGAATTTTCCCTCCGAATCAAGGCCGGAGAGCGTGTAGGCATCCGTGTGGCAAACGCCGGTCGCCATGATCTCCACCAGCACCTCGCCCGCCTTGGGTCCGGCGATCTCCACGGTTTCAATGGTGAGCGGCTTGTTCGCCTCCCAGGCGACGGCGGCACGTGATTTCATCGGAATCCCTCCAGGCGCGCGAAACCCGCCTGTGGCTATTCTACACGAAACGGCGAAAATTCCATCCTCATGGCGCGGCCTCGGCGGCGCCGTTCCGCGCGGCGGCGGCGCCCGTTCTATTGCCGGACGAAATGCGCTAACATCGTGCTCATGGACCTTGCCGATACCATCAAAGCCACCCTCGCCCCGCCCCATAAGGCGGGCTACCCGTTCATCCTGGGCGGCATCGCCTTAGCCGTGATCGGCCTGCTTCTCTGGGCGCCTTTGGCCTGGATCGGCCTTATTTTCACGCTGTTCTGCATCTATTTCTTTCGCGACCCGGAGCGGGTTCCGCCGCCGCGCGCCGATGTTTTTCTCGCCCCGGCGGACGGGCTGGTGGTGCATGTGGATACCGCCGTGCCGCCGCCGGACCTTGGGCTTGGCCTGTCGCCGCGGCCGCGCGTGGCCATTTTCCTCTCCATCCTGGATGTCCATGTCAACCGCTCGCCCTGCGCCGGCATGGTGAGCCGGATTGCCTATCATCCCGGCAAATTCCTGAACGCGGCGGACGACAAGGCCGCCGACGAGAACGAGCGCAACGGCGTTGTCATCCAGCTGCCAACCGGCCAGGAAGCCGCGGTGGTGCAGATCGCGGGGCTCATCGCCCGCCGCATCCAGTGCGGCGTCGTCCAGGGGCAAATTCTCCTGCCCGGTGAGCGGATCGGCATTATCCGCTTCGGCAGCCGCACCGATCTATACCTGCCAAACGGCACGCTGCCGCTGGTCGCGGCGGGGCAGCGGATGATCGGGGGGGAGACCGTGATCGCCACTCTCCCGCCAATGGTCGAAACCGGCACGATCCCCGCCGGACCGTAGCGCCCGTGAACAACAAGCCGAAGCCGAATGTCGTGCAGCTTGGCCTCGGAAGACCGCCGCGCCGGCCGCGCCTCGCGGGGCTCAGCTTCAACAAGATGCTGCCCAACATGATGACGCTGATGGGCTTGTGCGTCGGCTTCTCCGCCATCCGCTTCGCGCTGGATGGCCGGTTCGGCGCCGCCGTGGCGGCCGTGGCCGTGTCCGGCGCGATCGACGGGCTGGACGGCCGCCTAGCCAGGCTGCTCAAGGCAACCTCGCGCTTCGGCGCGGAATTCGATTCGCTCGCCGATTTTCTTTGTTTCGGCATCGCCCCGGCGCTCATCC
>JAJYAF010000108.1:2939-7244 GCA_021779655.1 Pseudomonadota bacterium | reverse complement strand
GGCGGCGCAGCGGTGCCGCAGAACGGAATCGATGCAGGTCTGGGTGGCCGCGATATCGCCATAGACCGGAATGATGATGCTGATCAGGGGTTTGCCCGTCGCCGTCTTGACCACCGGCAGCGCTGCCGAAAACACTTGGCCGCTCCGAGCGGCATGCAGAAATTGCTGAAAGGCCGCCCGCGCCAGGGTTTTTTCCGCCGGCCCCAGCGCCGCCAGCATCTGGCGGGCCGCATGCTGCGCCGTGATCACCGCTGCCTCGCGATTCGCAACGATATGCGGACCGCCAAACAGTTCCACCGGCGAGCCGCGCAGCCGCAGCGAAATGAGCACGGGCTGCATCTGCCGCGCTTCTTCCAATGGAAAACTCGCGGCGAAACCGGCATCGGCCTTTTCTGGAAACAGCTCGCGCAGGTCGGGGCGCGGCATGGTGCACGGCGCCATGGCGACCGGCTCGCCATTGCGGAAGATTTCGATCTCCAGCCGCCGTTGCGGCGGCGCATCGGGCGCCAGCAGCCAGCCGGCGCAGGTTTGCGGCGTGATGAGGTCGATGCTGCCCTGTAGCGGCAATTCGCAGGCGCATTCTGTAAAAGGCGTGCCATCCGCCAGCACCCGCAGCCGCAACTCGCCGGCACCGAACACCGCGTTGGAAAGTTCGATGCTGAAGCCGGCGCAGTTCGGAAAAGCAGCCAATGCCGGGGCAGAGCGGCCTTCTCCCACCATCTCGCCATGCTGGGTCATGACGCTGATGCGGTGCGTGCGCAACTCCGGTGTTCGCTCGCGCACCCAGCCTTTCAGCACGCCGTGATCCATCATACAGTCGCCGTCGTACTGCCCTGGCCCGGCCAGCAATGGCGATCCGGCAAGCTCCTCCCCGTCGGCGAACACATGAAAAGCCCGCCGCTGCTCGCAACCGGGCAATTCCAGGCTGAACGCGAAATCGTTTCGTCCTAATCCCAGATCCGCCAGATCGGCCCGCTCCTGATTGGCCTTTCCGCGGGCAATCAGGCCGACTTTTGCATCCTGCACCGTAATGGCGCAATGCCGGCCGTGCGCGGGCACCGCCCAACCGCTGATGAACCGACCCAGCATGCCATCCACCCGGCCCCGCACCGTCATTTCACGCAAACCTCGCTCACCCCGCCATTCTTGACCCGAAACGCTCCAAAAACAAACGCCGCGTCAGCGCCGCGCCAGCGGAAGCCAGACCATGAAGGTTGTTCCCTGACCCTCCGCACTCTCGATCAGCAGCCGGCCGCGATGGCGATTGACAACGTGCTTCACGATGGCGAGCCCAAGCCCGGTGCCACCTACCGAACGGGAGCGTCCCTTATCCACGCGATAGAACCGCTCCGTCAGGCGCGGGATGTGCTCACGCGGAATGCCCGTTCCCTCATCGGCAACGCTGATCACCAATCCCGCCGCCTCGAACCGGGGGTCTGCCTCGGCAAATATGGCCGTGACCCTGATCCGGCCGCCGCGTTTGCCGTATTTTACCGCGTTATCGAGCAGGTTCGTGAAAAGCTGGGTCAGCTGATCGGCATCTCCCGGCAAAACCGGCAATTCGGCGGCTAATTTCAACTCGATCGTGGCACCCTCGGCTTGCAGCATCGGTTCCATTCCCGCGACGATGCGTTCCAGTAACGGGGCGATGTCGAAAATCTCCTCCGGCGGCTGATGCTCGCTGATCTCTATGCGCGAGAGGCTTAGCAGATCCGCGATGACGCGCTGCATCCGCATCGCCTGCTCTTCCATGATCTCCAGAAACCGCTCCCTTGCCTCGCGGTCGTTCTTGGCCGGGCCACGCAGGGTTTCAATAAAGCCAATCAGGCTCGCCAGCGGCGTGCGCAATTCGTGGCTCACATTCGCCACGAAATCGGCGCGCATCTTCTCGATGCTGCGCTCGCGGGTCCGGTCGGTGATCAGCAGATAGATCTGGCCGCCCGCCGGAATCACGGTTGCGTCCAAATCGCGGGCGACGGGCGCGGCCAATACCACGCTGCGGCGCAAGGGCTGGCCTGTCTGCCGCGTCTCCGCCAGCGCTGCGCGCAGTTCCGGATGGCGCAGCAGGGATGCGGTATCGTGTCCAAATGCGCTCACCGCGCTGGCGTTGCGCCAGTTCACAATGCCGGCCGGATCCAGCCGCAGCATCGCATCCGGCAGCCGCTCCAGCAGCATGCGGTCGGCGGCGGCGGAAGTTTTTAGGCGCTGCCCCTGGGCCCGCTCCGCCCGTGCAAGGGCCAACGCTTCCCGCCGTACCGCCTGCATCCAGGGCAGCCATAGCCGGGCCGGCACAGGCCGCTCGGCCCCGACCTGCAAGCCCTGGATCAGCCGGGAAAGCCTGCGCGCATCGCGCGCCACCACGGCGACAAAACCACCCACCGCGCCGGCACAGATCAGCGCTCCGAGCACCGCAGGCCCCCAGCCCATCGCCCCACTGCCGGCCAGACCGGCAAAGACGAGCGTGGGAACCGCCATGAGGGACGGGATGAGAAAAATCCCGCCCGGCCGGAAGACAGCCTCGGGCCGCGGGACTTCCAGCGATGGAACGCTTGCGGGAGGCGAAGCTCCGGCCGGAGCGGCCGGTGCCTCCCTGGCGGCGCTCATGTCAGGAATTGGAGCCCGTGAAAGAGGCCGGCGCGGGCTGAGCGATCGTCGGCCCGCCGGGGGCGATCTGGAATACGGCCAGTCCGCGATCAACCTCGCCATCGGGCATCAGCCGGAACAGCCCATCCGTGCCGGTGAAGCCGGAAGGATTGGTCAGCGCGGCGGTGCCATAGCCTCCCTGGATCGCCAGCAACGCCGAGACCGCGGCGGCATCGAAGGCAATGTTTGCGATATCGGGCGGCGTGGCGCCATAGGCGGCCTGGTATTTGGCATCGAAACTCGCGGCCGCCGCCGGGTCTGGCGCCGCGTAAAGCGCGCCCTGATAGACACCGTAATGGCCCATCGCGGCCGCGTTCATGGCCCAAAGCGCGGGTCCCAGCAGCTGCACCTGCGGCGCGCTTATCGCGTAATATGGCAGCAGCGTTGCGATTTCCGCCAGTTCATCAGGCCTTGTGGCGCCGATGAAGAGGGCATCGAAGGGAGGCGGCGGTATCGGCTCGCGCTGCAAGGCACGCGCTTGCGCCCGGCCGGCGGCGGTGTTCAAATCCTGCGCCGCCTTGATTTTGCGCATCAACCCCTCACCGCGATCCGCAAAATCCGAAAGACTTTGCACCGCCTGGTTCAACGGGCTGAAACCGCTCGAATAAAATGTAATGTCGGGGCTGTTGCCGCCCAGACTTCCGGCCTGCTGCTGCAACGCGGCTCCCAGGAAATGGCCGAAATCCGAGTCCGGCAGCAGAGCCGCGATCTGGTTGCGCCCCCCGGCGCTGGCCGCCCCCACCACGCGCCGCACCTGCTGCGCCGGCGTGATCCCCAGCGCCCATACGCCCGGCGCCCCGATGGAGCCATCATTGGTGAAGGCCAGGACGGATACATGCGCTGCTTGCGCCAGCGGCGCCACCGCATGCGCTTCCGCAGAGGTCAGCGGCCCGAGAATCAGACCATCGCCCGCGGCGAGGGCAGCCTGGGCGGCGCTTGCCGCGCCTTGCGGCGTGCCGCCGGTATCACGCACGTCCAGCGTCGGCGCGTTGCCGGAAATCGCCAGCTTCGCCGCGTTTTCAAGCACCTGGCCCACCGGCTGCAAGGGACCGGAAAGCGGCACCAGGAGCGCCACCGGCCCGCTCGGGGCGGGCGGAACAGCGGACGTGAGCCCCGTGGACGAACCGCCACCCAGGCTGATCGGCATTCCGGCATTGCTGCTGAATGGCAGTTCCTGGGATTGACCCGCGCACCCTGTCAGGGCGAGGCTTCCCAACAGGATAACAGATGCGCAAAACCTCCGTGACAGACCAGGCAAACGGCAATCCCTCCTCAGCTGCGGGCTTACCTGCCCTTGTGCTGGTTTCCACCCCGATCGGCAACCTCAAAGATATCTCTGCTCGCGCGCTCGAGGCGCTCGCAGGGGCGGATGCGATCTTGTGCGAAGATACCCGTACTGCGCAAACTTTACTGAAACATCACGGCATTGTGACGCGCTGCCTCGCATTGCACGAACATAACGAGGACGCCAGGACCCCGGCACTGATCCAGGCGATGCAGGAAGGCGCGCACTATGCCTTGATTACCGATGCAGGCACGCCGCTCGTCTCCGACCCTGGTTTTCGACTGACCCGCGCGGCCATCGCGGCCGGAATTACCATAAGCGCGATCCCCGGTCCCAACGCCGCGCTGTTGGCGCTCACCCTTTCCGGCCTGCCGCCG
>JAJYAF010000108.1:0-2929 GCA_021779655.1 Pseudomonadota bacterium | reverse complement strand
CGACGGTCATCGCCGGGTCCCCCCGCCGGGGTAGCGGAGTCCGAGCCGCTCCCACGCGGCGACCGAGCGCCGCACCGTTTCCGGGGAGAGGCAGTAGGCGACGCGGACGTGTCCGCTCCGCCCAAAGCCGGACCCCGCCGGGCAGCGCTGCGGCGTCTGGCGGACGCGGAAGCGGCTGGGCTTGCCGCCACTTTGATCTTCTACGAAGCGCCCCACCGCCTGGCCGCAACGCTTGCCGACACCGCCGCCATACTCGGCCCCCGGCCGGCCGCCATCTGCCGCGAACTCACCAAATACTTCGAGGAAGTGCGCCGCGACCGGCTGGATATCCTCGCCGCGCATTACGCTGTGACGCCGCCGCGCGGGGAGATCACGCTCATTATCGGCCCCGCGGAAAAAGCGCCGGCCGGCGCGGCAACTCTGGAAGCGGCGCTTGCCGCCGCCTTGGCGCAAATGCCCTTGAAAGACGCGGTGGCTATCGTAACGGCGGCAACCGATCTGCCGCGCCGCCAGGTCTATGCCAAGGCGCTGGAGATGGCGAAGCCAGACCGGCCGGCGGACGAATCCGGATAGCCGGCATAATGTGTATAATCCGCCATATTTGGAGATAAGCCGCTTCAAGGTACTTAACCGGCCCCGGTTCTCCAGAGTAGGAAGATGCTGCAATATCGATATCCATTGACGACATGAATGGTTTTTTAATGCGCCTGGAAGATTTTGCATGGCGAACGATATATCGGCTGGCGTTTCCGCTTGCACAACTCTGGTGGCTGATCCGCAGGGCACGGCATGAAGGCGCGCTGATCGCGGTGTATGTCGGGCCGGATCTGCTCCTGCTGCGTTCTTCCTACCGGCGCGCCTGGAATTTTCCGGGCGGGGGCGTGCGGCCGTGGGAAACGCCGGAACGGACGGCGCGGCGGGAATTACAGGAAGAGACGGGCCTGCTGGCGCCCGCGCTGCAAGCCCGCGGCAGCGTGCACGGCTTCTGGGAAGGCCGGCGCGATACGGTGCATTTTTTCGAGCTGCACCTGACCGAGGCGCCGCTGGTCCGGGTTGACAACCGGGAGATCGTGCGCGCCCGGCTGGTTCCACCGGAAGAAGTGAAAAACCTGAGGCTCACCGGCCCGGTCGCCGCCTTTCTGGCACAATCCGCGGCGCGCGAGGCGTCGTCCGGGCAATCCGGGCCGGACTTTGACCCGCCTGCCGACCCTTGCGAACGGCACCCAACCACAACCTCATAAGCCGGTGGCATCCGCAAGGCGTCCAACCTTCAACTTTCAATCGTCAGCAGGCGGCGCCAAGCCATGCCAGAGTGGTCCCGCGCCCTTGCCAAAACCAGGAGATGCCGCCAACGCGCTTTGTAAATAACGCCGGGCCCGCGCCACGGCGGCGGCAAGCGGCAGCCCCTGTGCAAGGCCGGTGGCAATTCCCGCAGCCAGCGTGCAGCCCGTGCCATGGCCGCCCACGCCCATGATACGCGGGTGTGTGAAGTAGTCCACCCGCTCGGGTTGAACCAGCACGTCGGTTACCATTTCGCCTGCTGCATGCCCGCCTTTCACAAGCACGGCTTTCGCCCCCTTGGCGAGAATGGCGCGCCCCGCTGCCTCGGCATCGGCCATGCTTACCGGGGCGCGCCCCGTCAGCGCCGCTGCCTCCGGTAAATTCGGTGTCACCAGGGTGGCGCGCGGGATAAGCCGCGTCCGGAGCACTGCCAGCGCCGCCGGCGAGAGCAGTTGCGTCCCTGAGGTTGCAATCATCACCGGGTCCAGCACCAGCGGAATGGTTTCGGGAAGAGCTTGGGCCACGGCTTCGACGATCTCCGGTTCGCCCAGCATGCCGATCTTGATCGCATCCGCTCCGATATCCCCCAGCACGGTTGCGATAGATAGCGTAACGAACTCGGCCGGCAACACGTGCACACCGTAAACCCCGGTGGTGTTCTGTGCCGTGACCGCCGTAATCGCGGTGCAGGCATAGCCACCCAGCGCCGAAATCGTTTTGATATCCGCTTCTATTCCGGCGCCACCGCCGGAATCCGATCCGGCGATGGTCAATACCCGCGCAATCACTCTCTCGCCCATGGCCTCAAGCCAGGCGTGAAATCATCAGACAAAGCTGCTCCACGATCTCCTTGATCAAGGCGAAATCCTCACCCTCCGCCATTACCCTGATCAGCGGCTCGGTTCCTGACGCACGGATCAGCACCCGGCCTGTTGCCCGCAGTCGCTCGCTCGCAGCGGCGATCGCGCTCTGAATTTGCGGCTCGACCAGCGGCGAGGCGCCGGCATAGCGCACATTGCGCAACAGTTGCGGCAGCGGCTCGAACACCCGGCAGGTTTCGGAGGCGCGCCGGCCGCTGCGCACCAGCACCGCCAGCACCTGCAGGGCCGCGATCAGCCCGTCCCCGGTGGTCGCGAAATCGGAGAGAATCAAGTGCCCGGACTGCTCACCCCCGAGATTGATGCCCCGTTCCCGCATCGCCTCGGCCACGTAGCGATCGCCGACTCGGGTGCGGTGCAGCTCTATCCCGAGCTCCCGGAGAAACCGCTCCAGCCCCAGATTGGACATGACGGTCGCCACGACGGCGGGGCGGGAAAGCCGGCCGTTCTGGAGCATGTCCCGCGCGATCAGCCCGAGGATCTGGTCGCCATCGATGATCTCGCCGCGTTCATCGGCCAGGATCACACGGTCTGCATCGCCATCCAGCGCGATGCCGATATCGGCCCCGTGTTCCCTTACGGCGGCGCAAAGATGCGCAGGCGCCGTCGATCCGACATCCTTGTTGATGTTGAACCCGTCCGGCTCCACGCCAAGGGGAATGACCGTGGCCCCGAGCTCCCATAGCGCCGCCGGCGCCACCTTGTAGGCGGCGCCATGGGCGCAATCGAGCACGATGCGAAGCCCTTCCAGCCGCAGCCCGCGCGGCAGG
>JAJYAF010000107.1 GCA_021779655.1 Pseudomonadota bacterium | reverse complement strand
CTCATTGCCGTGCGCGGATGGCGAATTACAAAGTGCCGGTGCGGATACTCGCGATCGAGGAATTCCCCGTCACGCCTTCCGCCAACGGCAACAAAATCCAGAAAACGCACTTGCGCGCTCTCGCGGAAACCTTGCTCGAAGGCCAGCTTTCCTAGCCGGTTGCGGCGCGTCCTTCCCTCCCGGCTTGAGGCGCTGCTGCCCGCGCTACTGCCCCAACGGCACAGCCACCCAGCGCGGGCCGGGATCGCTGCCCGTGGCGGTATCGCCTTCCACCAGTAGCACCGCGACCCTGGCATTCCCGCGCTTCAGCGCTTCGAGCCGCTCGCGCAGGGCCTCGGCAGAGGCGAGCCTTACGGCGCCGATGGCCGCGATGATATTATCCGCCACCAACCCGGCATCCGCCGCAGGCCCGCCCGGGGTGACGGCAATGACGGTAAGGCCACCCGCCGAGGACGCCGGAGAGATCGCAATGCCGAGGGCCGCAATGTTGATGTTCGGCCGCACGGGCGGCGGCGGGGATTTTCCGGGCGGCAGATCGGGCGGCGGCACGGCAATGGTAATGGCGGCCTGACGCAGCCTGCCGGCGCGCCAGAATTGCGCTTCGGCGACCTGGCCGGAGAGGACCTGCGCCGTGCGGATCGTCAGCGAGCGCGTATCGCTGATGCGAACGCCGTTGAGCGATACCAGCACATCCCCCGGCTGCAATATGCCGGCCGCCGGTCCATCTCGCATCACGCCGCCGACCAGCGCGCCGGATGTATCAGGCAAGCCAAGCAGCTTGGCGATCTCCGGCGTCACGTTCTGGCTGCTGATGCCAAGCCAGCCGCGTTTGATCGTTCCGGTGGTCTCGAGCGACTGCACGACCGGCTGGACCATGGCGGAGGGAATGGCGAAGCCGATGCCGACCGAGCCACCCGAAGGCGAATAGATCGCTGAATTAATGCCGATCACGTGGCCGGTGAGATCGAAAAGCGGGCCGCCGGAATTGCCGCGATTGATCGCGGCGTCGGTCTGGATGAAGTCGTCATACCTGCCTTCGCCGATGTCGCGGTGCAGGGCGCTGACAATGCCGGACGAGGCGCTTTCATCCAGCCCGTACGGATTGCCGATGGCAAGCACCCAGTCGCCGACACGCAGCTCGGAGGAATCGCCGAACCGCACGGCCGGTAGCCTGTGGCCGGCGCTGACCTTCAGCACCGCGATATCCCCGCGCTTGTCCTGGCCGACGATGGTGGCGGGCAGGATCGTGCCATCGCTGAAAGTGACACTTACGCTCGCCGCGCCGTCAATGACATGATTGTTGGTAACGATGTACCCGGCGGGATCGACGATGAAGCCCGAACCCAGCGCCTCTTCCGCTTTTGGCGGGGGAATCACGGTGGTCGCCGCGTCGGACAAATCACTGACCGGAGTGGGGCGCAAGCCGCCGCGCGCTCTGGCGCCGCCGCCCGAACCGTTATCCGAACCGTTATCCGAACCGTTACCTTGGCCGCCACCCGAGCCGTCCGGAACGGCCTCGCTCGCCGGGTCGGTGCTGGCGATGCTGACAACGCAGGGAAGCAGCCGCGCCGCCAGAACGCTCATGTCGGGCGGCATGGGTGCGGCCCGGGCGGTGGCGAGCGGAAACAGGCCAGACAGCGCGAAGGCCAGCGCGAAGGCCAGCGCGAGGCCGGGCAGGGACGCGGCGATGTTCATCGCGGAATTGTGCGGTCGGGCTGCGATTTTCGCAAGCGTGAACATTGGCTCCGTTTTTTGTTCCGCCATATGCCCGCAGCCGGCGCAGTGCTAGAGTAACCCGATGGAAGCGGAAATCCGCGCGGCTCTCACGCGCATGAATCTCGGCGCGACGCTGGAGAGCCTGCATGTAAAGGAGGGACAAGCCCGGTTGAGTCTTTTGGTCCGGCGCGAGGATGCGGCGGCGCTGGAGCGCCGCCGGCCGGAAATCGAAGCGGCGATCGCGGCAGTGCCGGGAATCGCGCGCGCCACCGTGGTTTTCACGGCCGAGCGCGAAACCCAGCCGGCAGCGGTGCTGTTGCCCGGGGTGAAGAACATCATAGCCGTCGCCTCCGGCAAGGGCGGGGTGGGAAAATCGACGGTTGCGGTCAATCTGGCGGTGGCGCTGGCAGAGGCCGGGCGGCGCGTGGGATTGCTGGACGCCGATATCCACGGCCCGTCCCTGCCGCGGATGCTGGGCCTCACCGCACGTCCCGAGGTTCAGGACAAAACGATCCTGCCGCTGCATGCCTGGGGCCTCGCCTGCATGTCCATCGGCCTGCTGGTGCCAGAGGAAACCGCGATGATCTGGCGCGGGCCGATGGTCATGGGCGCGCTCACCCAGTTGCTCGGCCAGGTCGCCTGGGGCGCGCTGGATGTGCTGGTGATCGACCTGCCGCCGGGCACCGGGGATGCGCAGCTCACGCTGGCGCAAAAGCTGCGGCTGCGCGGCGCGGTGATCGTTTCCACCCCGCAGGACATTGCGCTGATCGATGCCCGGCGCGGCGTGAAGATGTTCGAGCAGACGCGGGTGCCGGTGCTTGGGATCGTGGAGAACATGTCCTATTTCGCCTGCCCCCATTGCGGCGAACGGAGCGAGATTTTCGGCCATGGCGGGGCCCGGGCGGAGGCCGGCCGGATCGGCGTGCCGCTGCTGGGCGAGGTGCCGCTGCTGCCTTCGATCCGCGAGGCGGGCGATGCCGGCACGCCGGTCGTGGCCGCGGCACCGCAGAGCGAGGCTGCCGCCGCCTTCCGCGCGATCGCCGACCAGGTTGCCGGCAGCCTCGCGGATTGATGGCGGAGATCGGCTTCTATCATTTAACGCGGACCGGCGTGATCGCCGCGCTGCCGGCCCTGCTCGGCCGTACGATAGCGCAGGGCGAGCGGGCGCTGGTGCTTTGCGGCAGCGAACAGCAGGTGGCCGCGATCGACGACGCGCTTTGGGTTTGCGCGGCGCCCGACTGGCTGCCGCATGGCACTGCGGGCTCACCGCACCCGCAATGGCAGCCGGTGTTCATCACCGCCCAGGAAATAAATCCGGCGCGGGCGCGCTACCTGTTTCTCGTCTTCGGGGCGGAGGCCGCCGATCTGGCCGCCTATGCACGGGTGTTCGATCTGTTCGACGGCACCGACGAGGCCGCGGTGGCGGCGGCGCGGCGGCGCTGGCAAGCGGCAAAAGCGGCGGGCCACGGCATCACGTACTGGAAGCAAGGCAAAACGGGCTGGGACAAATCGGCCTGAGCGCGGCCCCGCCAAGATAGTGATTTCAGAGCGCCGTCAGGCGCTCAGGTTTTCAAATGCTCAGCCATGCCGCCCGGGGAATCGTCGCGGATCACATAGGCCGCCGTAATACCGCCATCGGCGGCATAGGTTCCCCCGGTAATGTAGGAGGCTTCGTCGGAGGCGAGGAAGGCGACCAGCGCGGCGATTTCCTCCGGCTTGCCGAGGCGGCCCATCGGCATATAGGGCCGGCGCGCTTCCCATGCCGCCTTGTCCGCCAGGAAGGCGGTGACCAGCGGCGTGGCGACCGGGCCCGGGCAGATGGCATTGGCGCGGATATTGCGCCGCGCATACATAATGGCGAGCTCGCGCGTCATCGCCAGCACGCCGCCCTTGGCCGCGGTATAGGCGATCTGCGGATAGGCCGAGCCGACCAGCGCGACGATGGAAGCATTGTTGACGATGGCGCCGCCACCGGCCTTCAGCAAATGCGGAATACCGTATTTGCAGGCCAGAAAGACGCCGGTGAGATTGGCGGCGAGCGTCGCGTTCCAGGCGTCCATCGGCGTTTCCACCGGCCCCGTGTCGTCAGGCGCGATAATACCAGCATTATTGAACAGAATATCGATCCCGCCCAGGGCTTCAGCGCCCGCGGCGAAAATCGCGGCGCACTGCTCGGGGTCGGTAAGATCGCCGGGGCAGGAGAGCGCCCTGCCGCCCTGTGCCATGATCAGCCGCACGGTTTCCTCCGCGGGTTCCGCGCGGATGTCGGAGACGATGACGGCCGCGCCTTCGGCCGCGAATTTCAGCGCCGTCGCGCGACCGATATGGCCGCCGCCGCCGCTGACGAAAGCACGTTTATCCTTAAGGCGCATCAGCGCTTGCCTTTCGGTTTCGTGAGGCGCGCGCAGCTTACCGGCAGCCGGGCATTTTCCCAAGTCCAAACCACGAAAAAACGCACGCTCCCGCCTCGTTCAGCTCTGGGTGATGATCGAGCGGTGGCGCAGATCGTCCAGAAGCTGCTGGGATTCCATTTGCACCCGCTGATTGACGATGCTGGCGGCGATGTCGTCATCCGAGGGCAGGCCCACCGGCGCCGTTTTGCGGCTACAGACAATGACGATGGAAATTCCGTCCGGGGCGACCAGCGGCTGGCTGACCTGGCCAATCGGCAGATTGGCGAGCAGTGCCTGGAAGGGAGGCGGTGTCACGTTGGCGAGATTGATCTGGCCCGGATCGGCCGGGCGGATGTGGCCCAGCTGATTGTTCAGCGCTTCCATGTCGGCGCAGGAATGGACATTGTGCGAGGCTGCCTCCAGCTTGCCGATAACCGCGGCCTGTTGCGGGCCGACCTGGCCATTGGTGATCGGCGCGGGAAACGGCAGATAGGTTTGGCGCATCGAGAGCAGGGTCTGCATATCCGTGCCCACGCTACGGGTCGCCTGCAATTGCACGATGTCATATCCGCCGGGTACGCGCACCGGGTTGCTGATGGCGCCGACCGGCATGGTCTTCACCACTGCCGCCACCGCCGGGTCGAGCTGGTTGACCGAAACGAAGCCGAGATCGCCGCCTTGCAGCGCGCTGTCCGCCTGGCTGAACTGGGCGGCGACAATGGGAAAAGGCGCACCCTGCCGCAACTGCTGGATAACGGTAGCCGCGAAATCCCGCGCGTTTTTCTCATTCGCCGGATCCTCAACCGGGATGAAGATCTCCGAAAGATGATATTGCACACTGCCGAGTTCGGCCTTCAGCGCCTTTTTTTCCGCCGCGATGTCGCCGGACGTGGGTCGCAGGCCTGGACCCAGAACCTGATGGAGAACCCGCTGCCAGCCGATCTCGATGCGCAGCTGGGAGATCAATGTCTGGAAGTCGACACCGGAGGCCTCCAGCCGGGCCCGCAACGCCCCCGCCGGCATGTTGTTGCTCTGTTCGATATGCGCGATGGCGTTGACGATATCCTGTTCCGGCACCACGATGTTGCGTTTGTTGATCTCCTGCAGTTCCAGGGTCTCGTCGATCAACTGCTGGGTGATCTGCGGCTTCAGGCGCACAAGAATATCCGGCGTCGGCGGCATGCCGGTGGAAAGGGCAAAAAGCCGCGCGCGGTCTGCCACATCGGCATCGGTGATCAACTGGCCGTTCACGACCGCGGCGATATGCGCGCTCTGCCCATGAGCCAAGGGTATGCCCCCGGCAAAGGTTCCGGCAAAGGTTCCGGCAAACACGGCGCCAAGAACTCCGATGCCGGCCAGTAAGCGATAGGTTTTCATCATAACGCGTTGAATCCGACATTTCCGAGGGTTTTGAAGGTGATCTGCAGCAGCACGGTGGTATTGCCGTTGTCCAGATTGAACGAGGTGAAACGCTCGTTATAAATCAGGCTGATCGCGGTGCATTCGTTCTGCCAGGCAACGCTGAAGTTCGCGGTATCGAATTTTCCGGTCTGAAGGTTGCGCTCGGTGCCGGCAGAGAAGGACCAGGCCGCGAAGCTGGTGCCGAGATTGGCGGTGATTTCCTTGCGTGGCACGAAATAGGCAGCCGGGAAACTGGCCGGCACGCCGAGCTGCAACGGTTGCGTATACAGCAGGTAAGGATTGGTGCTGGTGTAGAGATACCCGCCGGAAAAATTCAGCAGGCTCGTGCCGAAGCTGGCCGTGGTGTCGATCATCCGTACGCCCAGGCTCCGATGGCTGAGCCGGGTGCGGTAGGTGAGATTGAACCAGGGCGTTGGCGCCAGCGTGGCGCGGGCGACGATATCGGATATGTTGTCGTTCAACCCGGAGCCAGGCAGGTAGTCCAGATCCTTATGGAAGCGGTAGGATTGGCCGACGATCCCGTCCAACAGCGTGCCGCGCGGCAGATACCAGGCGGCATGCATGGCGTAATCCACGCGCGAGCCGCCCTCGATCCGGTCGATACCGGGATAGCGGTTGAGATCGAAGAGATTGGCGTCGGAAAATTCGAGGTCCAGGCTGTCCTCGTTCGGAATCCTGTTGTTCTGGGAGATGCCGATATTGGGCGCGCTCACGAACTGAACCTCCGGTTCCAGGATCTGGCTGCCGAAGCGGCCGGAACGCAGGAAAGGCCAGCGCATCATCAGCGCGGCGAACGGCACGGCGCGGGCGGTGCCGGCACTGTTCGTCCGTAGCGCGTAGCTCGGCTGCTCGTATAAATCCGCCGCCTCGTAGCCGGCGCTGATCAGTTCCGCCCGCAGCCGCCAGATTTGTCCGAACGGGCCGTTGAAGGGCAACCGGTAACCGCCGACGAGCGCGGCGCGCCGGCTGTCGGTGCCAAGGTTGCGCAGCACGTTGAAGGCATCCGCATGGATGCTGAACCGCCCTCCCAAGCCGTCCGGATCGGAGGTGAAATCATATTCGCCATAGGGAAGGACGACGGGCAGCGTATTCTGGTCGATGCTCGTGACCAGGCCCTGATAGGTGTCGGTTTCGATCCTGGCATACGAACCCTGTCCGAAGCCTTCCAGATAGGCGTTGCTGCTCAGATAGGCGGCATTGGGAAGAAATTCGAAATCGTTCAGATAATCGGGGCTGGAGGCGTGGTTGTAGTTGAAGCCGGCGCGCCAATCCGGGTTGAGATCGAAGGTTCCGCTCGTGAAAACGGCTTCGCCGAAACTGTCCCGTCCCCGGGAACTGTCACGGCCACCGGAGACGTCGAGGTTCAGCGTGCCGTTATTGAAAGCCTCGCGGTATTTCGCATCGAGCACCGGCCCGTTCTTGACGGCGACGATCGGGGTGAGCGTCAGGTCGGAATCGCGGTTGAGCACGATATAGTAGGGCACGGCCGCGAAAAAGCCGAGATGCGAGGTGGTGCCGAGAGAGGGAAAAAGCAGTCCCGTCTGCCGTTTCACCGAGGGATCGGGTTGCGTCATGTACGGCAGGTAGAAAACGGGAATGCCATGGATCTCCATCACCGCGTTGGCATATTCGATCCGCTTGTGCTGAAGGTCGCGTGTGGCGGAGCCGGCGCGGATCTGCCAGAACGGGGGCGCCCGAGGATCGGCTTTGCAAAGATTGCAGGCGGAATAAACGATTTTTGTGAGTTTTTCGATCGTGCCGTTG
>JAJYAF010000106.1 GCA_021779655.1 Pseudomonadota bacterium | reverse complement strand
CCGCGCTTGAAGGAGAGGTCGTTCGCCGGCCGCAGCCCGGCGAAAATTTCCAGGGCATGGCCGGCCAGCGTGAACTCCGCGACCGGCTCCGCCCGCCTGCCGTCACGGATCATGAAGCCGGCGGCGCCGCGCGAGTAATCGCCGGTGATCCCGTTCACGCCGCCGCCCATCAGCTCGGTGACATACAGTCCCTCGCGGATATCCGCCATCAGCGCCTCGGGCGAAAGCGTTCCCGGTTCCATATGGAAATTGCTCCCCCCGCCGGCATGGCCCGTGGTCTTCAGGCCAAGCTGGTTGGCGCTGCGCGTGTCCATGATCCAGCCGGTCAGAACGCCATCGGCGATGAAGGCGCGCTTCCCGCCGCGCTGGCCCTCGCCGTCGAAAGCGCGCGAGCGCAGGCCGCGCACCCGCAACGGGTCATCGATCACGGTGATTCCCGGCGCGAAGATCCGCGCCCCCAGCTTGTCCTTGAGGAAGGTGGTGCCGCGCGCCACCGCCGCCCCGTTGATCGCGGCGCTGAGCGCGGAGAGGAAGCTGTTGGACACGCGGGGGTCGAACACCACCGGCAGCTTCGCCGTCTTCGGCCGCACGGGATTGAGCCGGTCGAGCGCCTGCCGCGCCGCCCTCCGGCCGAGCAGCGCCGGGTCTTCCAGGTCTTCCCCATGTACGGCGGCGGAGAAATCGTAATCCCGCTGCATGCCCGTTCCGGTCCCCGCGATCACCGAGACGGAGATCCCGTGGCTGGTGCGCGCGTATTCGCCGGCGAATCCCCGGCTGGTGGCGAGGATGGCCCGGCTGCGTCCCCAGCTCGCCGAGGCGCCCTCGGAATTGGTGATGCCCGGCACGGCCAGCGCCGCATCCTCCGCCCCGGCCGCGCGGGCGATCAGCACCGCCATCTCCGGTTCCGCCGGATCGTTCAGTTGCAGGAAAGCCGGGTCGATCGCCGGCGGCGCGTCGGGGATTTCGGCGTAAGGGTCTTCCGGCACCAGCCGGGCCATGGCCACCGCCTGCTCGGCCAGACGCCGGAAGGCCAGCGGGTCGATCGAGCCGGCGGAGACGCTCGCGTTCCTGCGCCCGATGAACACCCGAAGGCCCACTTCGCGCGATTCCGCGCGCTCCGTCTCCTCGGTCTTGCCCAGCCGCCGTTGCACGGCGAGCGAGGTGCCGATGCTCATCGTGGTATCCGCCGCGTCCGCCCCGGCCGCCCGCGCGGCCGCAAGCAGGTCGTGGGCCTGATCGAGCAATGTCGCGCGCGTGCTCATGCCGCCAGCCGATCGACGATGCTGGAGAATTTGGGCACCCTGGAAACCGGGCCGAGGGTGGCGAGCGTCGGCCGGGTCTGGAAGATTTTCGCCGCCGCCGCCTGGATGTCCCGCTCCGTCACCGCCTCGATCTTGGCCACCGTCTCCTCCAGCGGTATCACGCGGCCGAAAATCTGCCATTGCCGGGCCAGTTGCTCGCAGCGGCTGCCGGTCGATTCGAGCGCCATCAGCAGCCCCGCCTTCAGTTGCGCCCGGGCACGGCCGAGTTCGGCCGCCGTCACCTGGTGCCGGACCTTGGAAAGCTCCTCCAGCGTCACCGGCATCAGTTCGGCCGCTTCCGATTCGCCGGTACCGGCATAGATGCCGAACAGCCCGCCATCCCGCGCCGGGGCGGTGAAGCTGTAAATGGAATAAACCAGCCCCCGTTTCTCGCGGATCTCCTGGAACAGGCGCGAGGACATGCCCCCGCCCAGCAGCGTGGAGAGCAGCAGGGCGGCGTAATAATCCGGCTCGCCATAGCCCGGCGCCGAAAAGCCGAGGACGATATGCACCTGGTCCAGCTCGCGGTTCTCGCGGAACTCGCCGCCCATGTAATCCGCCGGCATCGGCGCCTCGCTTCGCGCCCGCGGCAGATCGGCGAAATGCCGGGCCGCCAGTTCCACCACCTCCTCGTGCCTCAGCTTGCCGCAGGCGACCACCGCCATGTTTTCCGGCGTATAGTGCCGCGCCATGAAACCGGGGAGCGCGTCGCGCCTGAGGTTGCGGATGATCGCCTCGGTCCCCAGCACCGGCCGGCCCATGGGCTGCGCCGGATAGGCGGCGGACTGGAAATGGTCGAACACGATATCGTCCGGCGTGTCGTTCGCCTGGCCGATTTCCTGGAGGATCACCCCGCGCTCGCGTTCGAGTTCATCGGCCTCGAAGGTGGAATGGCACAGGATATCGCCGATGATATCCACGCCGAGCGGCAGGTCCTCCTTGAGCAGCTTCACGTAATAGGCGGTCTGCTCGCGCGAGGTATAGGCGTTGATATGCCCGCCCACGTTCTCGATCGCTTCCGCGATCTGCACGGCGCTGCGGGTGGCCGTGCCCTTGAACGCCATGTGTTCCAGAAAATGCGCGACGCCGTTTTCCGCGGCCGTTTCATGCCGCGTTCCGGCTCCCACATAGGCGCCGAAGGAAACCGTCTCCACCCGCTCCATCCGCTCCGTGAGCACGGTAAGCCCGGAAGGCAGGGTGGTGATCGCGACCTCTTCGCTCATTCAGCCGTTCCTCCCCGGGAAATTGCGCACGAGTGCCTCGATGGCGGCAAGCTTATTCGGAGCATGAACCAGTTTTTCCTTCCTGTCATATAGATCGGCCAGGGCCTCCGGTAATGGCGGGCGGAAGCCCACCGCCGCCTCGATCGCATCGGGGAATTTCGCCGGATGCGCGGTCGCGGCGGCGATCACCGGCAGGCCGATGGGCGCGAGCAGCCGCGCGGCGGCGAGGCCGACCGCGGTATGCGGATCGGCGAGATACCCGCAATCGCGCCACCATCCGGCGATTTCGGCCAGCGTGCCGGCGTCGGAAAGGCTGGCGCCGCAAAACTCCCGGCGCACCGCCTGCCATACCGGGGGGGCGACCGCCATGCGGCCGGTTGCGCGGAATTCCTGCATCGTGCGCGCGGTGAGCGCGCCGTCGCGGCCGAGGAATTCATGCAGCAGCCGCTCGAAATTCGAGCTCACCCCGATATCCATGGAAGGCGAGTGGCTCGACGCCACTTCCCGCACGCTCATGTCGTTATGCTGGAGGAAGCGATGGAGGATATCGTTGCGGTTGCTCGCCACGATGAATTTCGCGATCGGAAGGCCCATCCGGCGCGCCACCCAGGCGGCCAGCACATTGCCGAAATTGCCCGTGGGCACGGCCACCGCCACCGGCCGGTCCGGCGCGCCCAGGCTGAGCGCGGCGGCGGCGTAATAGGGAATCTGCGCCGCGATGCGCGCCCAGTTGATGGAGTTCACGGCCGAGAGGCCCATTTCCCGCCGGAACGGCGTATCGGCGAACATCGCCTTCACCAGGTCCTGGCAATCGTCGAAATTGCCGTCGACCGCGATATTCAGCACGTTCGGCGCGTCCACGGTGGTCATCTGGCGGCGCTGCACCTCGCTGGTGCGGCCGGCGGGGTGGAGAATGGCGATTCCGATATTGCGGCGCCCCGCCATGGCGGCGATGGCCGCCGAACCCGTATCGCCCGAGGTGGCGCCCACGATGCACACCCGCCGTTCGCCGCGCGCCAGCACATATTCATAGAGGTGGCCGGCCAGTTGCAGCGCCAGATCCTTGAACGCCAGAGTGGGGCCATGAAACAGTTCCAGCGCGAACAGGTTGCCGTCGAGCTGGACGAGCGGCACGATGGCCTTATGCGAAAACCCGGCATAGGCGCGCCGGCACATGGCCTGAAGCGCGCCGAACGGGACGCACCCGCCCGTGAAGGGCGCGATGAGCCGCGCCGCCAGCTCCGGATAGGGCAGCCCGCGCAGCGCGCGCCATTCCGCCGGGCTGAAAGCGGGCCAGCTTTCCGGCACGTAAAGCCCGCCATCCGGCGCCAGGCCTTGCAGCAGCACGTCGGCAAACTCCTGCTCCCCGGCCTGTCCCCGGGTTGAAACATAACGCATGGCGTTCCTTGAGATGAGCGGCGCAGAAGGCCCATACAATGCCGGCCCCTACCGCGCGAGTTCTGGCAGCAATGCATCGAGCCGCTTTCTGCCCTCGGCCGTGGCGATGAGATGCGTGGGTGTCAGCCGCAGATAGCCTTCGGCGATGGCGAGCGCCAGCACCTGCTCATCCACCGCCTCGGCCAGGGCCAGTCCGGTGCGCGCCTGGAAGTGGGCAAGCCCGATCCCCTCGGCCAGGCGCAGGCCCATCAGCAGCGCCTCGCGCCCCCGGTCGCGCGGGGTGATTTCCTCCTCCACCCCGGCCCAGCCGCCCGCCTCCACCCGCCCGGCCCAGATTTCCGGCGCACGGTGGCGCCGCGTGGCGATCAGCCGGTCCCCCAGGGTGAGCCGGCCATGCGCGCCGGGACCGATCCCGGCATAATCCTGGTAGCGCCAGTAGGCGAGGTTATGGCGGCTTTCCGCGCCGGGCCGGGCGTAATTGGAAATCTCGTAGCCGCCCAGGCCATGCCGGGCGGCGGCTTGCGCCGTCGCGTCGTAGAGCGCGCCTGCCAGTTCGGCGGCAGGCAGGGCGAACGCGCCGCGCCCGAACAGCGCGGCAAAGCGCGTGCCCTCCTCGATGGTGAGCTGATAGAGCGAGAGATGATCAGCGGCGAAGCTCAGCGCCTCCGCGAGTTCCGCGCGCCAGGCCGGCAGGCTCTGCCCGGGCCTGGCATATATCAGGTCGAACGACATGCGCGGGAAAATCGCGCGGGCCAGGCCGAGGGCGGTTTTGGCCTGCGCCGCCGAATGGCCGCGCCCCAGGAAGCGCAGGGCCGCATCGTCCAGGCTCTGCACGCCGAGGGAAACCCGGTTCACCCCGGCCGCCGCATAGCCCCGGAAGCGCCCGGCCTCCACGCTGGTGGGGTTGGCTTCCAGCGTGATCTCGGCTTCCCCGTCCAGGACGAAGCGCCGGCGGACATCCTCCAGCAGCGCGGCCACGCTCTCCGGCTGCATCAGGCTTGGCGTTCCGCCGCCGAAAAACACCGAGACAACGCGGCGCGCCCCCAAACGGTCCGCCTCGAAGCCGAGTTCGCGCCGGAGCGCGGCGACGAATCGCGCCTCCGGGATGGTCTCGCGGACATGCGAATTGAAATCGCAATACGGGCATTTGGCCAGGCAGAACGGCCAGTGGAAATACAGCGCCAGATTTTGCATGCCCAGGTTTACGCCATGCCCAATCCCTGCCGCAATTCCCGGCGATAGAAGGGACATGGAGACTGCAAGGCACAACCTGCGGCTATGGCTTGTCCGCCATGCCGTGGTGGCGCCCGAGGCGCTGACATTTCTCTACGGCAACAACGACGTGCCGGTCTGCGAGGACAGCATGGCGGCGCATGGCAGCCGCTACGCGGCGCTGGCCGCGCGCCTCCCCCGGCCGGCGGATGTTGTCATTACCCCGCTCTCGCGCACGCGCCTCACCTTCGAGGCGCTGATCCGCGCCGGGTATCCGCCCAGCACGCCGCGCGTGGAAAGCGCCTTCGCCGAGCAGGATTTCGGTCGCTGGCAAGGCCGGGCGATCGCCGAATTCACCAACCGCGTGCGTGAGGACAGGCATCCGTTCTGGCCGATCCACGCCGCCGAAAGGCCGCCCGGCGGGGAGAGCTTCGAGGACCTCATTTCCCGGGTGGCGGAAGGGATGGAGCGGCTTTCGGCGGCGAACCTCGGCCCCGACGTGGTCATCATCTCCCATGGCGGCGCGATCCGCGCCGCCTGCGCCCACGCGCTCGGCCTCAGCCCGCATCAGGCCCTGTCCCTCTCGGTCGAGAACATCTCCCTCACCCGGCTGGAGCGGCAGGATGCCGCCTGGCGGCTGGTCTCGCTCAATGAACAATTATCAACTTGACCTTCTCGTTCCGGTTCACAAATCAACCCGATATTCTCTCCTCACCCGGCCCGTGCGGCCTTGTGAGGAGAGTAGAAGAACGCCAACCCCTTGGAACCGTGGTATTTTTAATCAGGACTACAACGAACCGGCTAATAACGAACAGCTATAACGACCTGACATGGAGCTTAGCATGAAACGCCTGTTACCCCTCGCCGCCCTGTTGATCGCGCCGTTTCTAACGCCGCAGCCGGCGCTCGCGGATTCCCCGCAGCACCTGGTGGACAGTTCCACCCTGGCGCTGGAGGACATCATGAGCGGCGCCCCCGGCACCCAGGCCGCGCAGTTGCTGCGCGAGGCCCGCGCGGTGGTGATCTGCCCCAGCATCTTCCGCGGCGCCTTCTTCATCGGCGGCGAGGGCGGCGGCTGCGTGATGGTGGGCCGCGGCGCCAGCGGTTCCTGGTCCGACCCTGCTTTCTACACGCTGGGCAGCGCCAGCTTCGGCTTGCAGATCGGCGTGCAGAACGCCGAGGTCATGATGCTGATCATGACCACCAACGGGCTGAACGCCCTGCTCAACAGCCAGTTCAAATTCGGCGCCGATGCCGGGCTCACGGTCGCGACGCTGGGGGCCGGGGTGAACGGCTCGATGTCCACCGGCCTCAAGGCGGACATCGTCACGATTTCGAAGACGCAAGGATTATACGGCGGCGTCTCCCTAGCCGGCTCGATCCTGGGCGCCGATTCCGGAACCGACCGCAGCTATTACGGCAGCTCGCTCGATGCGCGGCAGATCGTGATGGATATGGAGGGCAACAACCCTGGCGCCGCTCCGCTGCGCGCGATGCTCGCGAAATACGGCCGATAGTTTTTTAGGGCGCTGCCCGCAATCGAAGCCCGCCGGAGAATGTCTCCGGCGGGCTTCTTCCTGTCCCTGCCGCTGTCAGTCCGATTTCAGATGCGCGATCAGCCGTTCGGTCGCGGTCGCCTTGTCCAGCTTTTCGAGCGCGGCGTATTCCGCCGCCAGGCGGTCGAGCGCGGATTCGTAGATCTGCCGCTCGGAGAAGCTCTGATCCGGCTGGCCCGCGTTGCGGTGCAGGTCGCGCACCACTTCCGCGATGGCGGAAGGATCCCCGGAATTGATCTTCGCCTCGTATTCCTGGGCCCTTCGTGACCACATGGTGCGCTTGATTCGCGCGCGGCCTTTCAGCGTGGCCAGCACCTCGTCGAACTGCTTGCGGGAGGCGAGCTTGCGCAGTCCCGCGCTGCGCGCCTTGTTGGTGGGCACGCGCAGGGTCATGCGGTTTTCGTCGAAGGTGATATGGATGAGTTCGAGCTTCTGCCCGGCGATTTCCTCCACCACGATACGCTCGACCTTGCCGACGCCGTGGGTCGGATAGACGACGAAATCGCCATCCGTGAAAATTTCCGCCTTGGCCGGCGCGCGCGGCGGGGCGAGCGGGCGTATCGGCCCGGCCGGCACGCCGGAAGGCGGCATGGCCGGAGCGGCGGAAGGCGCGGGGAG
>JAJYAF010000105.1 GCA_021779655.1 Pseudomonadota bacterium | reverse complement strand
TCCGATCTGGTGCGCCGCTCCCCGGCCGCCCGGGGCGAGGCATCGGCGCTACCTTGCGCCCCGGTTCCGGCAGGCCGCAGCATGGTGCTGGGCGAGGGTGGAATCGGGGGTGAAAAAGGGGGTCGGGCCATCGATGTCTCCTCGTTGAAGCCAGGTGGATTATGAGCGCTATCCCGCGGGTCTGGCCGGAAGGGCGGAACATCCAGCCCGTTATCCTGCCGCGTCTCGCCGTCCCGCGCGGGGAGGCCCGCGCCGGGGGGCGGGGATTTTCCCGCCACGGGTCTTGTTTCGGTTGGTTTCACGTCCTCAGGTTTGCGGCGATTGAACACGCGATGCCCTTCATCCGGCCAGATTGGTGCAATTCCCTGCCTGCGCCGTAGCACACCCGCGGAGAATCGGACAACGCCGAATTTTGTGAAAACCCCGCCATGATGGTAACCGGAAGTTCACCGTTGAGAAGGCCCATGTTCGAACCCCGTTTTGATTTGACCGGCATCGGCAACGCCATCGTCGATCTGCTCGCTTTTACCGATGACAGCTTTCTGTCGCGCCACGATATGCCGAAAGGCGGCATGACGCTGATCGACGCCGGCACCGCGACCCGTCTCACCTCCGCCATGACCGATGGAAAAACCGCCTCGGGCGGCTCTGTCGCCAATAGCTGCGCGGTCGCGGCGGCGCTCGGCGCGCGGGTGGCGTTTCTTGGCAAGGTGGCGGATGATCCGCTGGGCGAGGCTTTCCGCCGCGATATCGCGGCGCTTGGGGTGCATTATCCCACCGCCCCTTTAGCCGCCGGTATCCCGACCGCACGCTGTCTCATCCTGGTGACCCCTGATGGCCAGCGGACCATGAATACCTATCTTGGCGCCGGGGGGGAATTCTCGCTGGCCGATCTCGACGAGACCGTGATCGGCGCTTCCGCCATTACCTATCTGGAAGGTTATCTGTTCGATCCGCCGGCGGCACAGGCAGCCTTTGCCGAAGCCGCCAGAATGGCGCGCGCCTCATCCCGCAAGACCGCCCTTTCGCTTTCCGACCCGCTATGCGTCGATCGCCATCGCGATGGCTTCCGCCGCCTCATCGCCGGAGGAATCGATATTCTTTTCGCCAACGAATCGGAAATATGCAGCCTCTATCAGAGAAGCGACTTTGCCGAGGCCGCGAAGGACGCGGCGGCGCAAATCGGGCTCGCCATACTGACCCGGAGCGCCGAAGGCAGCGTGATAATGGAGGGCGGACGGGAGACCGCCATTCCGGCAATCCCGACATCGGTTGTCGATACCACGGGCGCGGGCGATGCCTATGCCGCGGGCTTCCTCGCGGCCTATGCGCGCGGCCGGCCGGTCGAGGAGGCGGGCTATCTCGGCGCGCAAGCCGCCGCGCTCACGATCGCGCAGGTGGGCGCGCGGCCGCCCGTGGATTCATTGAGGGCGCTGCGCCCCTGATTGAAAAGCCGCGACCGGAAAGCCGTGACCGCGACTTGAGAACGTTATCCGGAATGGTTCAGTCGTTTTCATGGAATCCGGCTTCGATCAACGCGGCTAGCGCATCCAGCGCCTCTTTCGCGTCGAAACCTTCGGCGTGAAGGCGTATCGTGCTGCCGGGGCCGGCGCCAAGCATCATCAGCCCCATGATCGAGCGTGCCGATACGGATTGGCCGTCTTTCGATACTTCCGTGGAGGCGCTGAATTTCTCCGCCAGCGTGACCAGCCGGGCGGCGGCCCGGGCATGCAGGCCGCGCCGGTTTACGATGCGAACATCGCGCGTGATGGCTCCGCCATTGCCCGGTTCCACAAGCTATCCGGCCGCGCAGCGCGGCTCACCGTTCGCCGAGGCGGCGGCCTGCTGCACCTCGTGACCGGAACAGATATATTTTTTCCCGGCGGCTTCGGCACGTTCCACCGCCTCGGCAAGCCCGTAAACGCCACGGATTTTCGCAAGCTTCACGAGCATCGGCAGATTTACACCGCCAATCACTTCGATGTTGCTCTCCTCCAGCAAGGACATCGCAAGATTGCTGGGCGTGCCGCCCAGCATGTCCGTCAGGAGAATGACACCATCGCCACTGTTCACCTCAGCCGCGCGATTGGCTATTTCAGCGCGCTGGCCTTCAACTTCCGCATCCGATTCGATACAGACCGTCGCCACGGCGGATTGCTTGCCGACCACATGCTCCATCGCCTCGCGCAAGGCAACGGCGAGGTTACCATGCGTAACCAGAACCATTCCGATCATTTATTCACGCCGCTCATTGTTTTGTTTCGTAACCGCTTGACCATGCCGCACCAGAGTTTCCTGCTCACGGTGCGTAACCCCTATCCGCCATCCGGCATGCCTGAGATGGGCCGCCAGCCGCTCAACGATAAAAACAGAGCGATGCTGCCCGCCGGTACAGCCGATTGCAATCGTCGCATACTTCTTGCCCTCTTGCACAAAGCGCGGCAAGAGAAAATCTATCATACTCTTTATATGCGTAAAATACGCCGCGTAGTCAGGGTCCGCCTCGATGAAAGCGCCTACCTCCTCGTCAACCCCGGTAAGCGGACGCAGCATGGGAACGTAATGCGGGTTTCGTAAAAACCGCGCATCCAGCACGATGTCGGCCTCCCTCGGCAAACCGGACGGATAGCCGAAGGAAACCAGCGAGACGGCAATGCCGGGAGATCCGGCACCGTATCGCTGCTCGATGATCTGCCGCAGGGAAGACAGCGGCAGGATGGAGGTGTCGATCAGGAAATCGGCGGCACGGCGGAGCGCATCCGTCAGCAGACGTTCCAGCGCGATTCCCTCGGCGACCTGTCCGGTCTGTGCCAGAGGGTGGCGCCGCCTCGTCTCGGTATAGCGCCGCAGCAGCAACTCATCCTCGGCGATGGCATACACCAGTTCAGGCTGCAATTTCGGATTGCATTTGAGGCGCGCGACCGTATCCAGCACGGTTTCCGCATCGAAGCCGCGGGAGCGCGCGTCCACCCCGATCGCCAGATCGCGCTCGCCATGGGCGACGAGGGATTCAAGCGTATTGAGCGGCGGATTATCCACCGTCTCGAACCCGAGATCCTCCAGCGCCCTGAGAATGGAATTCTTCCCCGCCCCGGACAGGCCGGTAACGATGACGATGCGAATAGACCGCTCGAATGCCTTCATCCCCATCGGGTCATGCCGCGAACGCGCCCGCGATCTGCCGCACCCGGCCGCACGCCGCATCCAGCGCAAGACTGACACGCGGCAGGGCCGAAAGGGCGAATGGATCGACTGTGATCACCGGCAGGTTCAGCGCTTCGTCCCGTTCGGGATGCGGCAGCCGCTCCGGCGGCGGGCCAAGCCGCACGACAAGCCGCAATGCAGCCTTTATCACATAATCGAGACGGAACAGCCCCAGCCCGCGCACCTCCAGCATTCCCGCGAGGCTGGCCGGCGCGGAGGCGATGCCCTGCTCCACGATGACCTGATCATCGGCAACCAGAACCCAACCGGCATGAATCATCCGCAAGACCAGATCCGACTTCCCCCCGCCGGATGGACCCATGAAAAGAACTCCCTCATAGCCGCCTGGCCCGCAACGGGCCGCACAGGAAGCATGGACGCGCATGGCATCGCGATTGTGACAAACTTTCATCGGGAACGGAAGCGTTCTTTCGGAACCCCGGCGAGATTGCGGAAACCGGCGCGCGACCGGTTCCGAGGCTGACGCGCCGCGATGTCCGCCTCAGCCGGCCGGCGGGTTTTCCTTCCGCAGGACGTCCAGCGGCAGAAGCGCGCCGTTTCGCTCGAAATGCCAGAAAGTCCAGCCGTTGCAGCTCGGCACGTTCTGTACGGCGGCCCCTACCTTGTGGATCGAGCCGCGATGTTCGCCACAGAGGAGATTGCCATCGGCGGTCACCTCGGCGGCGACCCGCCGCATCCGGTCCACCAGACGCATGCCGGCTTTTACCGTTCCGTTCTCGACCAGGCTGCCGAAGGGGATGCGCGGCGCGTCCCGCCCGGCGGGGGGCAGGACGATCGCGTGTTTCGGCGCGGGCGTTTCCATGCGCAGGCGCCCCCAGGCCGCCTCCACATAAGCCGGATGACGCTCGATCCCGATGAAATGCCGGTGCAGGCGCTTGGCGACCGTGGCGGTCGTGCCGGTTCCAAGGAACGGATCGAGAATGATGTCGCCGGGCGCGGTGGAGGCGAGAATGACGCGGTGCAGAAGCGCCTCCGGCTTCTGGGTCGGATGCAGCTTCAGGCCGTGCGCATTGCGCAACCGTTCCGCCCCGGTACACAGGGAAATCGACCAGTCGCTGCGCATCTGCACGTCCTCGTTCAGCGACTTCATGCTCTGGTAGTTGAACTTGTACCGGGAATCCCGCCCCTTCGCGGCCCAGATCAGGGTTTCATGGGCGTTGGTGAAGCGCCTGCCGCGAAAATTCGGCATCGGGTTGGTCTTGCGCCAGATGATGTCGTTCAGGAGCCAGAATCCGAGATTTTGCAGGGTCGTCCCGAGACGGAAAACGTTGTGGTAGCTGCCGATAACCCAGATCGTGCCGTCCTTGCGCAGAACTCTCCGGCACTCGCTCAGCCAGTCCAGGGTGAAGGCATCGTAGCTGGCGAAATCCGTGAACTTGTCCCACTCGTCATCGACCCCGTCCACCAGGCTGTCATCCGGGCGGCGCAACTCGCCGCGCAGTTGCAGATTATACGGAGGGTCCGCAAAAATGCAGTGCACGGAGGCGTCCGGCAGCATCCGCAGCGTCTGGACCGCATCGCCCAGCAGAATCTGGTCGAGAGGCAATTCCTGCGCCGGTTCCATCGTCAAAGGTGATTTCCCGAGAACATGCGAAGCCAGAGTGGCCGGGAAGACGTATTCCCGTCAATCGGCTGTATTCCCGCCAGGGCGGCCTCGTTGACGCCCCGCTTAGCCCACCCGCATGCCCGAGAGCACGGCGAACAGCACGACGAGCAGCACGAGCAGCACCACGACCGAGACCGACCAGCGCAGCGCCAGGTAATTGCCCGCCACCACGCCCTTGCCCTTGCCGATGGTCTCCACGACGACGGTGCCGAAATTGCCCGCGAGCAGCAGAAACAACGCCAGCGCCGGAGCGCGGAGATGGATCATCGCCAGGAGGGCGATCCAGCCGATCAAGGCCGGAACGGTGGCAAGCGCGAGCAACTGCCGCTCCGCGCCGGGTTGCAAAGGGACGGGACCCGCCGCCGGATGGGCGAAATCCCTGAGCGCGAAGCCCCAATGCACGGCTCCGGCGAAGGACAGGACCACCGCGCCGTAGGATACCAGCACCTCGATCGCCACGTGCGAGCCAAGCGGATCAAACAGCACCACGGCGCCCAGCGCCAGAAAGGGCACGAGCCCGGCGAGGCTCAGGCCCGTGGCGATCGTGAATGGCTGACGGAACATCTGGTTTCTCCTCCCTTCCCGGCCGATGCCTGTTCAGGGCGCCGGCGCCGCTTCGTCCACCGAATAGCCGAGCCGCTCGATGACGGGAAGCAGCCGTTCCAGGGCCGGCCGCAGATGCGCCAGATAATGGCGGTAGCGGTAGCAGGAACGGTCGTAGAGCTTCTCGGTGACCTGCGCATAGGAGGCGGTACGGGCGTAGCGGGTGTTGCGCTCGAAACTCAGGCAGCGGGAATCGAATTCGAGGCCGACGAAATCCAGAAGCCTTCGCACCATGCGCTCCTGGTCCCGCACCATTTCCTCGTAGCGCACGGGCAGATAGCGCATTTGCAGGTTCTGCTTGTAATGTTCGACCAGTTCCGTGGTCAGCACATAATGCTCGGCGATCGTCTCAAGCTCGGCGGCACAGAAAAAGCCATGCGTCAGATGGTTGGAATAGGCGGAAAGCACGACATCCAGCGGATGGCGGATCACGTGCAGGATGGGGGATTGCGGAAAGAGCAGCGAGATCAGACCGAGATGCGTTTCGTTCAACGGCATCTTGTCGGTGAACCAGGAAGCGCCCTGGCGGAAGAGACCGGACTTTGCCGCACGGTCGAGATAATAGTCGCGCAGCGCGTTCAGGCCGTCGCGGTGATCGCCCATCCAGAGTTCCGCCAGGGCATCGGGATAGCTGAGCGGGCTGGCGAGCAGGCGCGGCATGATCTGGGTGATGTCGTTGATGAAGGGCAGCTCGTCCCCGGCGGCGATGGCGGGATGCACGGAAAGCGTCTGCTCGATCAGCGTGGTGCCGGAGCGCGGGAAGCCGGTGATGAAAATCGGCTGCGGCACATCCGCCCGTGGCGCGGCGCGCGGGAGGGTGCCAAGGCGCCGTTGCGTGAAGAACCGGGTGTTGCGCGCCGCAAGCTCGCGCGCGGCCTCGGCCATGTAGGCGCGGGCGCCCAGTTCGAGCGCGCGTTTCTTGCCGGCGTCGAAGGCGAGGAATGCTTCGTCAAAGCGCCCTAGCCGGTCGAGCAGGCGGCCTTTCTCGGACAGCTCCGCCGGACCCAGACGAGCGTGGGCGCGCCGCGTTTCGTCCGGCTCCGGCGTATCCAGCAAGGCCAGCGCCTCTTCCGTGCGCCCAAGCCGGGCCAGCACGGTGGCGCGCGCCAGCTGCACGCTGGCATTGCCGGGCTGGATGGCCTCCGCCTTGCCCAATAGCGCCAGCGCGCGTTCGAAATTACGATCCGCTTCCTCGAGCTTCGCCCAGCCGAGCATGCTTTGCGGCACATCCGGCCGCAGGCCAGCCGAACGTTCATACAAGGCGCGGGCCTCCTCCATCCGGCCCTGGTTTTTCAAATTCCAAGCGAGGTTGGCGAGCGTGATCGGCTCATCGCCTTCCGCCAGCGCCAGCACCTGCCGGTAGTGATATTCCCCGATCAAGGGCCGGTTGGCCTCGGTGAGAACGAGGCCCATGAGGTTGTGCGCCTGGGCGCTGAGCGGGGCGATGCGCACCGCATTGCGCGCATGCAGCTCCGCTTCCGCCAGCGCGCCCTTGTTCAGCAGGATCAGCGTGAGTTCGTTCGTCGCCCAGAAATTATTCGGATTGAGGGCGACGATCCGGCGGATGAGCGCCTCCGCCGCGGCCGGGCGCCCATTTTCGTTATGGATGCGATAGAGCGAAATCAGCGCCTCCTCGCAGCCGGGCGCGAGTTCGAGCAGCGCCCGCAAATGGCCGGCGGCGGCTTCGGCATCGCCCGCCCGCAAGGCCGCCTCGGCCCGCTCCATGACGGGCGCGAGCAGCGCGGCCGCCTCCGGCGGGCTGAGCCACGCGAAATCGAGCGCGCAGCAGCGCAGCCGCCGCAGGCCCGAACCGCAACCGCAAAGCGAGAGGTCGATCATTCCGGCCGAATGTGCCGCCGCAACGCCGCCGGCAGATC
>JAJYAF010000104.1 GCA_021779655.1 Pseudomonadota bacterium | reverse complement strand
CTGAATTGCGTGCCGCCCGTTACTTGACAGTAACCAGGGGCACCGGTAGCAACCCGGCACCTTTCGGTGGTTCTGAAAAACCGCTGAAAACAGGTGCATGAGCGGCGACCGGGACAAAAGGTCCTTTGACCGGGACAATGAGTCCTTTGAGCGGCGGCTCGCGGCGGCGGCGGAGCGTGACAATGCCAGGCCCGCGCTCGCCGGCAAGGAGGTACGTCACGGCGGCCGAGCGGGCGAAAGCGCGATCAGCCTTGCCATGCGCCTGGGGGTGGAGCTGGTGGCCGCGATGGCCATCGCCGTGGCGATCGGGTGGGGGCTGGACCGGCTGCTCCACACCAAGCCCTGGCTGATGGTGCTGATGGTGCCGGTGGGCATGGCGGCGGGGCTGCGCAATCTGATCCGCGCGGCCGGCCCGCAAGCCCGTGACGACAATGAGCAGGACGGGAAGGTTTGAAATGGCGGCCCCTTCGATCGACGCGCTAGGACAGTTCCAGCTCACGGGCGGGCTTGGACCCTTGGGACGCGCGGCGCATTTCACCAATTCCAACGAAAGCATGCTGGCCGCCGCCGTCATCATCATCGTCGTTTTCGTCCTTGGCCTGCGCACCCGCGCGCTGATACCGGGCCGGACGCAGGCGCTGGTCGAAATGCTCTACGAATTCGTCCGCGATATGTGCGTCAATACCATCGGCCATGAGGGCATGCGCTTTTTCCCGCTGGTTTTCACGCTGTTCAGCTTCATCCTGCTCGGCAATCTGATCGGGCTGTTTCCCTATTTCTTCGCCTTCACCAGCCATATCGCGGTAACGGCAACGCTTGCGCTGTTCGTCTTCCTGTTCTCGACCGGCGTGGGTTTCTACATGCACGGTCTCCGCTTCTTCAAATTCTTCGTGCCGGCGGGCGTGCCGGCCTGGCTGCTGCCGCTGCTGGTGCCAATCGAGATCATCTCCTATCTTTCGCGCCCGGTTTCGCTCTCCGTCCGGCTATTCGCGAACATGACGGCGGGGCACGTGATGTGGGAGGTTTTCGCGGGCTTCATGCTGCTGCTGACGGCGAGCCTCGGCGTTTTCGGCGTTATCGCGGCCATTCTGCCGTTCGGGCTGAACATCGCGCTGGCGGCGCTGGAGCTGCTGGTCGCCGGCTTGCAGGCCTATGTATTCGCCATTCTCACCTGCCTTTACCTGCATGATGCGGTGCATATGCACTGACCGCGGGTTCCCTCCCCCTCCATCTCTGCCTTACTCTTAGCTTCGGAAAGGAAACATCCATGGACCCCACCTCTGCCGCCCTGCTCGCGAAAGACGTAGGCGCGGGCCTCGCCACCATCGGCGTCGCCGGCGCCGGCGTCGGTATCGGCAATCTCTTCGGCTCCTTCGTCTCCGCCTCCGGCCGCAATCCGGCCGCGCGCGATTCGTTGTTCCGCGACGTGCTGCTGGGCTTTGCCCTGACCGAGGCGGTCGCGCTCTACGCGCTGGTCATCGCGCTGGTCATTCTCTTCACCTGATATGTTCCGCAGGACCGCGACCTTCTCTGTCTCGGCGCTGATCGCGACCGCAATGGCTCCGGCCCTTGCCGTGGCGCAACAGACCATGCCGCAAATGGATTTCCGTAATCCACTGACCCTGGATCAGGTTTGGTGGATGGTGGCGATCCTCGCCGTGCTGTACTTCGCGCTGTCGCGCTGGGGTCTGCCGCGGATCGGCCAGGTTCTGGCGCATCGCGATGCGATGCTCTCGGCCGATCTGGAGGCCGCGCGGGCCGCCAAGACGCAAGCGGACGCAACGATCACGGCCCTGAACCGGACGATGAACGAGGCGCGCAACGCGGCGCAGGCCGAAATCGCGCAGGCGGTGAACGAGGCAAAGACCAAGGCCCGGGAGCAGGCACTGGGGCAGCAAGCCGCTCTGGAGGCCGAGCTCAAGGCCGCCGAAGCGGAAATCCGCTCGGCGCGCGAGAAGGCGCTGGCCGCCATCAAGCCGGTGGCGGCCGACACGGCAGCGGCGATCCTGGGCAGGCTCACCGGCAAGATGCCCGATCCTTCCGCGCTCACCCCGGAAATAGACAAGGCCTGGGCCGCGCGCGCCGACGCTGCTCGCAAGGCCGCCTGAGGGCCAGTTCATATGGAATATCATGCCCTTACCACGATGCCATGGATCACCGGCACCTTCTGGGTGACGATGGCCGTGCTGGCCTTCCTGCTGCTCTTCGGCCGCCGGATCGCCGGCCCGGTGGGCAATATGCTGGATAGCCGGGCAGAAAAAATCCGCGCCGCCCTGGATGAGGCCGCACAGTTGAAGGCGGAGGCCGAGGCGATGCTCGCCGACGCCAGGCGGCGCCAGCAGCAGGCCACGGCCGATGCCGAGCAGATCGTCGCTTCCGCCCACCGCGAAGCCGCGCGGATGGCAAAGGAACTGGCGGAGGAGGCCGAGGCCACCGCGCGCCGCCGCAAGCAGATGGCGGAAGAACGTATCGCGGCGGCCGAAAAAGCCGCGCTGCACGAGGTGAGCAATGTTGCCGTGGACGTGGCCATCGCCGCGGCCACCCAGTTGCTGCGCGACGGCTATGCCGCCCCGGAAAACGATACGATGATCGGCCATGCCATCGCCGGCCTCGGGCAGGCAATGCGCCGGAGCATAGGGACGCCGCACGGGCCATCCACGGTTTGACACGGAATCACTGACCGATTACGCCACACAGCTTTCGACTGGCCTTCCATTTCGACTGGCCTTCCATTTCGACTGGCCTTCCATCCGGGACGCTCCTTTTGCCCCAACCCGTTCGTCCCTCCCGCTACGTGTCGTTCCTCGCGATCCTCGGGCCCGGCCTCGTCGTCATGCTGGCCGATACCGAGGTCGGGAGCATCATCACCGCCTCGCAATGCGGGGTGGCCTGGGGCTACCGGCTGCTGCTCCTGCAATTTCTGCTCATCCCCATTCTTTTCATCGTGCAGGAGCTCACGGTGCGGCTTGGTGTCTTCACGGGCAAGGGCCATGGCGAGCTGATCCGCGATACATTCGGCGCCGGCTGGGCCTGGCTGTCCGCCGCGGGCCTGGCGGTCGCCACGGTGGGCGCGCTGCTTTCGGAATTTTCCGGCGTCGCCGGCGTGGGCGAACTCTACGGCGTGCCCCGGGGCGTGAGTTTAACCCTCTCGGTCGGCTTTCTGCTCATCGTCGCGCTCACCGGCTCCTATCGCCGAGTGGAGCGGGTGGCGATCGGGCTCGGGCTGTTCGAGCTCGTGTTCTTCGCCATCGCCTTTGTCTCGCATCCCGATCTTCACCAGATCGCGGCGCAGAGCTTCGACCCCGCGCTCGGCAGCCCGGCTTATCTCTATCTCGTCGCCGCCACGATCGGCGCCGTGATCATGCCGTGGATGATCTTCTATCAGCAATCGGCCATCGCGGATAAGCGGCTGAAACCGGCGGATTTCCGCTACGCCCGCTGGGATACCGCGATCGGCTCGGTCCTGACTCAGCTCATCATGGCGGCCGTGCTGGTTTCCACCGCCGCGACCATCGGCCGTCACCACGCCACAGCCAGCCTCAACTCCGTGGGCGACATCACGGCCGCGCTCACCCCCTATCTCGGCGGCACGATGGGCAGGCTGGTCTTCGGGCTCGGCGTGCTGGGCGCGGCGCTCGTTGCCTCCATCGTCGCGTCGCTCGCGCTGGCCTGGGGTCTGGGCGAAGTCGCGGGCTATCGCCGTTCGCTCGAGGACCACCCGCTCAGAGCGAAATGGTTCTACGGCGTGTATGCCGCCTGCCTGATCTGCGGCGCCATGCTCGTGGAATTCGTGCCCAACCTCGTGATCCTGAACATCGCGGTCGAGGTGATGAACGCGCTGCTGCTGCCCATGGTGCTGGGCTTTCTCCTGCTGCTGGGGCTGAAGGCGCTGCCGGATGCGGTGCGGCTCAAGGGCTGGTATGCGGCGCTTGCCGTCATCCTGTCCTTCCTGACGGCGGGGCTTGGGGTTTATGGCGGACTCACCGGCGCCGGGCTGCTCTGATTCGTCGCCCGTGAAAAACTCTCAACCATCTGATTTAGGGTAATTTTCTGGCGTTTTTCGGCGTTTGGATTTGCCGGAGTTTTGCTATCTGGAGCGATTTTTCTGGCGATTTGATCCGGCGCGCGGTGGTGTGATTCTCTCTCCTCGGAACGTTTTTCGGGAGGCAACCGTTTTTGGCTGCCAAGAATACACCTAACCGCGTACCTACTTCCCCGTGGAAATAGCAGGATACCTTATCATTCCGGCTTCGGATTGTCGCGATCCTGCTCAATTGATAACAGTGACGTACAATATAGACATTTAACGTTATGTGATAGCTCGACCGTATTACTGCTTATGAACATTATTCCGCTCATTTGGGTATCGCCGCCTCAAGCGGGAAATCCGGCGTAGCCGGTGTTCAGAGTTCTGTTCTGAAATGGCGCACCCGACAGGATTCGAACCTGTGACCTTCGGCTTCGGAGGCCGACACTCTATCCAGCTGAGCTACGGGTGCATCGCAATTCCGCCTAGTCCGATCGACCTTCGCCGGTCAACCGGCTCTGATGCCTTCAACCGAGCCTTTCATTCCAAACGGTTTGCCGGCCGCTTTTTAGCGGCTCGCGCGACGGCTGGCAATGTGGCAGGCGGGCTGGCGCTGCCGATCGTCGCCATCCGGCCGAGATAGGCCGGGATGCTAAACCTTGCCGTGACAATGCTTGTACTTTTTCCCTGAGCCGCAGGGACAGGGAGCATTGCGGGGGGTGGCTGTCCAGGTTTCCGGGCGGGCGGGGTCAATGGCTTCAACGCGGTAAGGCTGCACCGCAAGCTGAGCCGCAGGCGGTTCCGCGAGCGCCACGGCGCCGTCATTGGTGCTATCCCCGATCAGGTGTCCCGGCGAAGGATGGCTTTCGATCATGGGTGCCGCCGGTGGCGGCTGCGCCGGTTGCGCCTCGCCCAGCACCAGATGCGCGAGCAGGCTGGTCACGCGCTGTTGCATTTCGTCAAGCATGCTCGTGAACAGGATGAACGCTTCGCGCTTGTATTCGTTCAGCGGATCACGTTGGCCATAGGCGCGCAAGCCGATGCCCTGCCGCAGATGATCCAGCGCCAGCAGATGTTCCTTCCACACCTGGTCCAGGATTTGCAACAAAACCGATTTCTCGATGATGCGCATCAGCTCGGAGCCGAACTTCTGCTCCTTCGCGGCCATGAAGTCACCGGCTGCCTGTTCAAGCCGCGCCCGGATACCGGTTTCGTCCATGCCTTCTTCCGCCGCCCAGGCTTCCACCGGCACATCGATATTGAGAATGCGCCGGGCATCAGCCGCGAGTTCCGCCGTGAGCCATTGCTCGGCGAAGGCGCGCTCCGGGATGTACTTCGCCACGAGATCGGCGATGACATCCTCCCGCATTTCCGTCACCACGTCCAAGACGCTCTCCGCACTCATGAACTCGCGGCGCTGGGCATAGATCTCCTTGCGCTGGTCGTTCATCACGTCATCGTATTTCAGCAGGTTCTTGCGGGTGTCGAAATTTCGTGCCTCGACCTTTTTTTGCGCCTTCTCAAGCGCCTTGTTGATCCATGGATGGATGATCGCCTCGCCTTCCTGAAGGCCCAGGCGTTGCAGCATGCCACCCATCCGCTCGGAGCCGAAAATCCGCATCAAATCATCTTCGAGCGAGAGAAAAAAGCGCGAGGCACCGGGATCGCCCTGGCGGCCGGAACGGCCCCGAAGCTGGTTGTCGATACGCCGGCTCTCGTGCCGCTCGGTGCCGATCACGAATAGTCCGCCGGCGGCCTTCACCTGCTCATGATACGCGGCGATTTCGGCGCGCAGCTTTTCCGGGTCGGTCTCCGGTTCCAGCCGCATCCGCATTTCAAGGTTGCCACCGAGTTTGATGTCGGTACCGCGACCGGCCATGTTGGTGGCGATGGTGATAGCCCCCGGCGCGCCCGCCTGAGCGACGATGGTTGCTTCCTGTTCATGGAAGCGCGCGTTCAGCACGTTGTGCTTTATCTTCTTCTTCTTTAGGATATTACTGATAATTTCGCTTTTTTCTATGCTCGTCGTGCCAACCAGAACGGGCTGGTTCCGGCCGCGGCATTCCTCGATCAGTTTGGCTACCGCTTCGTATTTCTCCGCCGCCGTTCGGTACACCTCGTCATCGTAATCCTTGCGCACCACCGGCACGTTCGTTGGTATTTCCACTACTTGCAGCTTGTAGATCTGCTCGAACTCGTCGGCCTCTGTCATCGCCGTTCCGGTCATGCCGGCGAGTTTCGGAAACAGGCGGAAATAATTCTGGAAGGTGATCGAGGCGAGCGTCTGGTTCTCGCGCTCCACCGGCACGTGCTCCTTTGCCTCCAGCGCCTGGTGCAGCCCTTCCGAGAAGCGGCGGCCTTCCATCATCCGGCCGGTGAATTCGTCGATCAATACCACCTTGCCGTCGCGCACGATATAATCGACATCACGCGCATAGAGCGTGTGGGCACGCAGGGATTGCTGCACATGATGCAGCAGCGAGATGTTGAAGATGTCGTAGAGATTGCCTTCGGCAAGCAGGCCGGCATCGCGCAGCATGGCTTCCACCTGCTCGGAGCCTTCCTCCGTCAGGGTCGCGGTGCGGGCTTTCTCGTCCTTCTCATAAACATCGTCGAGCTTGACCAGCGCGGCGACGATTGCGTCGACCTTGGCGTAGAGATCGGTTGCTTCGTCCGATGGTCCGGAGATGATGAGCGGTGTGCGGGCTTCGTCGATAAGGATGGAGTCAACCTCGTCCACGATCGCGTAATTGAATGGACGCTGGACCATGTCTTCCAGCCGGTACTTCATGTTGTCGCGCAGATAGTCGAAACCGAATTCGTTGTTGGTGCCGTAGGTGATATCGGCCGCGTAGGCGGCGCGCCGCTGATTCTCATCCAGTCCCGCCACGATCACCCCGGTGGTCATCCCCAGGAAGGCATAGAGTTGGCCCATCCATTCCGCGTCGCGCTTCGCGAGGTAATCGTTCACCGTGACCACGTGCACACCCTTGCCCATGAGCGCGTTGAGATAGACGGCAAGCGTCGCGACCAGGGTTTTGCCTTCGCCGGTTTTCATCTCCGCGATCCGGCCGGAATGCAGGACCATGCCGCCGATCATCTGCACGTCGAAATGCCGTAGCCCGAGGCAGCGGCGGCTGGCTTCGCGCACGGCTGCGAACGCCTCCTCCAGCAGATCGTCGAGCGTTTCGCCGGCGGAGAGGCGGTTCCTGAATTCCGTGGTCTTGGCTGCCAGCGCCGCATCGTCCAGGGCGGCCATCGCCGGCTCCAGGGCGGCGATGGCCGCAACCCGCCGCGTGAAACCCTTCAAGGCGCGAT
>JAJYAF010000103.1 GCA_021779655.1 Pseudomonadota bacterium | reverse complement strand
GAACTGCTCAAGCTTGAGCGTGCGCTTGCGGTCGTTCTTATGGGTGGGGCGGCCGGCCCAGACCAGGGCGATACGCCGTTTGCCGGGCGGCGCCAGCCGGGCGAGCTTTTCCCGCCAGCGCTCTACCAGTGCCGGCTTGACCGACAGATATGGCCCCCTGTCGGGGATGTTTCCGGTATGGATGCCGGCAAGCCGGGGCAGGCCGGAAAGCGGGATATAGCAAGCGTAATCGCCGGCATGCTCCCAGCTTGTAATCACCTTGCCCAGCCCCGCGTACTGGCGCAGCAGCGGCACCAGATCGTGGCTGCAGGCGAGCACGGGTTCGGGTGCCTGCCGCACGGTCCAGGGGATCAGGCGGGAGAATTGGATGCAGTCGCCAAAGCCCTGATCGGCGATGATGAGAAGCTTGCCCGGCGGCACCGGCGTGCCGTCCCATTGCGGCTTTTCGGTCTTGGGAAGCATGCCTTCCGCCTGCTTGAGCTTGAAGCGCCATTCGTAGCTCTCCCAGCCTTCCGCCAGCCGCCCGGAGAGCAGCAACGCCTCGGCCTTTTCAAAATGCGCCTCGGCGAATTCGGGGTCCAGCGCCAGGGCCTGGTCGGAAACCGCGACCGCGTCGTCAAGCTCCAGCCTCTCGTAATGGATCAGCGCGAGATTGAAATAGGCGCGGCTATCCTCGGGAGAGAGATCAATCGCCCGCTTGCCCACGCGCAGCGCGTCGTCCAGCCTCCCGGCGCCGCGATAAATCTCGCACATGTTGCGTGGATAGAGCGCCACGTTGGGCGCGAGCCGCATGGATTTCTCCATCCGCTCGATCGCCTCGGCAAGGCGGCCCTTGCGATAGGCGACGATGCCGGCCATGTGCAGTACATGCGGATGCTCCGGCGCCGCCTTCAGCACCCGGGCGGCGAGATCGTCCGCTTCATCGAGCTTGTTGTCGCGCTCGAGGGCCGAGATTTCCGCGAGCGCGTCCGCGAGTGTCACGCGCCGCTGGCCGGGTTTCAGCGCCTCGCTCATGCCGCGTAGCCCAATTCCTGGATCCATGGGTTGAGAATGGGAAGGATTTCCTTGAACAGGCCGGGGCTTGCGGCTTCGAAGTCAAGATATTGAAATACCGCGCCCGCGTGCACCGGCTGCTGGCCGATGACATGGGCGGGATAGCGGGCGGCAGGCCGGATCTGGTTCGCGCGCAGCACCGGGTCCGGCGGGGTCGCGGCGGTGGCGCCGATGAAATCCTGCACGCCGCGCAGCACCATCGCCGGTTCGGTCACGAGATTTTCATAGCGTACCGGCAGATAGCGGAGCGTGAGCTGGCCGCGATAATGCCGGATCAGCGACATCGTGAGATCGTAATGCTGCGCCAGACCCGGCAGGGACGTGCCGCAATCGGCCTCCAGCTTCTTGTCGCGGGCGAAATTGTTCAGCACCGTATCCAGCGGATGCCGCAGGAGATGAATAACCGGCGCCTCGGGAAACAGCAGCTTGATGAGTCCCAGATGCCAGGCGTTGGAGGGGCTGCGCAGGGTGACGAATTTCCGTCCTTCTCCGGCAACCCCATAAGCGGCAAGCTGCGCGAGATAGCGCGCGGCGATTTGCGCCGGCCATTGCGCCTTCTCGCCGATCAGTGTTTCGGACAGGCATTCCGGATAGCCGGCGAGTTCCGGCTGGTCGAGCAGGGTTTCGATGGGGGCGGCATCGTCGCCCGCGGCAAAGCCCGGAATCTGGGCCAGAAGCTGTTCCAGGAGCGAGGTGCCGGAGCCGGGAAAACCGATCAGGAAGATGGGCTGTGTGCCGGCGGCGCTTACGCCGGCTTCCGCGCGCGGCAGCGCCGACAAATTATTGGCGTTGAAGAAAGCCTTGTACTTCTCCGCCTTTTCCTGAAACGGCGCGGGCTGGTAGCGTTGGCCGAAACGCTCGCGCTGCAACTGCTTCGCGGCGCTGAAGGCGGCAAGCGCCTCCGCCGTGCGGCCAAGCTGTGAAAGGGCGCGTCCGCGCAACAAAATTTCCGCCGGAAGCAGGGACTGAACGGGATCGTTCAGGCGGTTCAGCACCGCGTCGGGCTGGTTCAGCCGCATCTCCAGCATCGCCCGCAAAAGCCGCAGGCTGCGATCGGGCGGCTCGGCCGCCAGGGCATCATCCAGCAGCTTGGCCGCCTGCGTGAAATTGCCGCGCCCGGTTTCCACCTGGGCGTAGCCGCCGATGGCGCGCTTGTTCTCGGGCCTTGCCGCCAGGGCGCGGACATAGAGCGCCGCGGCCTCGTCCAGTAGGCCTTGCTGCCGCAGATTCCAGGCCAGATTGCCGGTGATCAGCCCGTCTTCCTTCTCGCTGTAATCAAGCGCCTGGCGGTAATGCCGCTCGCCCTGCCGAAGCTGCCCGGTTTCGGTGAACACGACGCCCAGCACGTGATGCGCATTGGCGTCGCGCGGGCTGTGCTTCACGGCTTCTCTGGCCGCCGGCTCGGCCTCCTTGTGCCGGCCCTGGCCGATGAGCATTTGCGCGAGCTGCAAACTGGCGGCCGTGGCCTGGGCGGCATTATCGGCCGGCAGTGCCGCCAGCCGCCGGGCCAGGGCTTCCGCGGCCTTGGGCAGGTTTTGCGATTTGCGGATCTCCAGCAGCACGCGCAGCGCCATGCGATGGTTGGGCGCAAGGTCGAGGATGTTCAGCGCCAGCGCCAGCGCCTCGTGATATTTCTTCTCGTTGTAGAGCTTGGTCGCCTCGACCGCCTGGCCGTTCAGAAGCTGAAGCGCCGGGCCGGAAGGCAAGGCCGCCGGATCCATGGCGCAGCAGCGCAATTTGCGAAGGCCGCTGCCGCAGCTGCATGGTTCGACGTTCAGCATCCGGTTTCTGGAAATCTCATGCGACGGCCAATGGCGGCATTATGAAACGTTTTGCCGGCGGCGACAATCAGGCCGCCAAGGGATTAGGTCAGAAAGCCAGAGTCTGAGTTTGCAAGTCATTTGCAACAGGCTGATTTACTTGACCTTCCGCCCCGCCGCCGTCAAATCTGGCCAGTTGCTGGAGGGGCAATGCGCAATTTTTCCGAACTGTCAGAGAACGAGGTGCTGGCCCTGGCCATTGCCAATGAGGAGGAGGATAACCGGATCTATTCGGATCTCGCCTACCGCCTGAAGGAGGATTACCCTTCCACCGCCAATGTGTTCACGGAGATGGCGGCGGAGGAGAGCGAGCACCGGCATAAGCTCCTCGATCTGTACCGGGAGAAGTTCGGCGAGCATATTCCGCTCATCCGCCGCCAGGATGTGCGCGGTTTCATCAGTCATAAGCCGGTATGGCAGCTGCCCAAGCCGACAATCGAGGATGTGCGGACGCTGGCCGAACAGATGGAGGCGGAAACCCGCCGATTCTATCGCCTGGCGGCCGCGCGGGCGACCGATGTTTCGATCCGCAAACTCCTCGGCGATCTTGCCGAGGCCGAGCGGGAGCACGAGCACCGGGCGGACGAACTCGCCGCCGAGAATCTCACCCCCAACGCGCGCAGCGCCGAGGATGCGACGGCCCGGCGCTCCTTCCTGCTGCAATATGTCCAGCCTGGGCTGGTGGGGCTTATGGATGGCTCGGTTTCCACGCTCGCGCCGATCTTCGCGGCGGCCTTCAGCACGGGCCACCCGCACGCGGCGTTCGTGGTCGGCATGGCGGCCTCGCTGGGTGCCGGCATCTCGATGGGGTTTGCCGAGGCGCTTTCGGACGATGGCAGCCTGACCGGCCGGGGCGCGCCGATCTATCGCGGCGCCATCACCGGATTCATGACCTTTTTGGGAGGGCTCGGCCACACCCTGCCGTTCCTGATCCCCAATCTCCGGATCGCGCTCATCGTCGCCATCGCGGTGGTGGTGGTGGAACTGACGGTTATTTCGTGGATCCGGTGGAAATACATGGACACCTCACCCCTGCGGGCCACCTTGCAGGTTGCCTTGGGCGGGGCGCTGGTATTCGCCACCGGCGTATTGATCGGCAGCGGCTGAGGCGCCGGGCGGGTTCAGCCCGGCGGCCGGCTCAAGCGGCGATACCCGGGATCTGTTCCGGCCGCGCGGCATCGGTCGCATCCAGGCCGTCGAGGATGCGCGCGAGCGCGCGGCGGAAATCCTCGGGCCGGCACTCGGCCGCGACGCGCCGCAGCGCCATCTCGCGCAGCCGCGCCCATAGCCTGGAGCCGCAATAGGCGCGGCGGATGCGCGCGGCGAAAGCGCGGGGGCGGGTGGTCGGGGCCGCCAGCAGCTCGACACCGTCGCGCCAGCCAAGCTGGCCGGCAAGGAGGGCTGAGGTGACGATCGGCAGCCCGTGCGCCGCCGCCTCGTGCAGCTTGTAGGCAATGCCGCCGGCATAGCGCGTGGGGGCTATGAACAGCCGGTGGCTGTCGTATAGCGGCTCCAGGTTGTCCACCGAACCGATGAGATCGACCCGCGGATGCGCGGCGAGCGCCGCGAGCGCGACCCCCGGCTCGGCATGGCCCGCGACGGTGAAGCGGATATCCGCAGGCAGAACCCGATCGAGCAGGGGCAGAACCCGGCTTATGAACCAGGTCAGGCCATCGAAATTGGGGCCGTCCGGTTGATGAATCGCGCCGATGAAAAGCAGGTCGCGGCGGCGGTGGAACGGCCGGGGAGTGGGGCAGGGTGCCAGCCCGTGGCCCAGCACCGGCACGTCGGCAAACCCGGCCTCGCGGATCGCCTCGGCATCGGCTTCGCTCACGGCTACCACACGGCGGCAAAAGCCGGCCGGAGCCAGTTCCAGCGCCACCGACCGGGCCAGCGCCTTTCCAGGCATGCGGGCCCTGCGGCGCAGCGCCGCCTTGGCGGCGCTGCGCTTCGCCGCCACAACCTCCGTATCGAGAACGATACGGTCAACCGGCAGGCCGCGATCGCGCCGCGCGAGGGATGGGGCGAGCGCCGCCGCGTTATGCGTCCTGGCGATCCAGATCGCATCGAAATACCCGCTCCGCTCGGCGGCGAATTTTTCGAAATCGGCCAGCTCGCGGTCGTGGATTATCTCGACCGTGTCGGGAAAATCGCGGTAAATGTCGGGCGTGGGCTCGCCATGCAGCCGGATCGGGAAAACCGTTACCTGGTGGCCGAGCGCCGCCATGCCGGCGATGATGTCGTTGGAGCGGGTATAGCCGGAGCCCAAATGGCGCAGCGGCAGCCGGTCCTCGACGAATAAAAGCCTGAGCGGCTTGAGCCGGCTTCGATAGCCGCGCCCCGCATCGGGCCTGGGTGAACGCGCGGCGTGAATAAGTGCCGCGCGGCGCGGCGGTTTTTCTTGGAGAAACGCGGCATGCTTGGCCGCGAAAATCGACCGGTTGTTCGCGATCAGCGCGGTCGCCGAAAGGGTATCGCTGGAGGAATGTTCACGGTGGATCACGGTGATCGCGGGATCATACAGCACCTTGTACCCGGCGGCGGCGATTCTCACGCACAGATCTGCGTCCTCGTAATAGGCGGGTGCGAAACGCGGGTCGAAGCCGCGCAATGCCCGCAACAGCGGCGTGCGCACGCCCAGAAACACGCCCGAGCAGAAATCCGCTTCGCGGACGAAATTCGCCTCCGGCCGGTTCGGGTCGCTCCCACGCAGATAACCCTGGCTTGCGCCGTCGCGCCAGAGAATGCAGCCGGCCTCCTGCAACACGCCGCTGGCGCGCAGCACCTTGGCGCCCACGGCGCCCGCTTCCGGGGTGGCGGCGAACCGGCGCAGCAACGCGGCCACCGCGCCGCCATGCAGCAGGATATCGTTGTTCATGAACAGCGTAATGGGCGCCAGGACCCGCGCCATTGCCGCATTGCAGCCGGCGATGAAGCCCGCGTTATCGGCAAGCCGCAGCAGCCTCGCACCCTTCACGTAGCGTTCGATGTGGCGTGTGGCATCGGTCGAACCGGAATCGACCAGCAACAGGTCGATCCCTCCCGGGCAGGCGGCGTGCAGGGAATCGAGCGCCGCGAGCGTGAGATCGAACTGGTTGTACAGCACGACGATGACGCTGATCTCGGCTGGCCGGGTGAGGCGAAAATCCAGCCCATGGCGGGCCAGCAACGGCCGCAGGGCGCGTGCGCGGGCGCTGAACAGCGCCCTCGCGCCGGCTTCGTCCGGCGGGTTCTGCCCCTCCCGCGCCCGGCTTCGGGCGATGATGCAGCGCGCGAGAATGTTGCGTTCCGCCAGCGGCCCTTGCGGCAAATCCTCCAGATGCCGGGCGGGATTGAAGGATCGGAACGGCAGCCGGCCCTCCGCCGCGCCGTAGCGGACATAATGCAGCAGCGGGTCCATGCCGGCCTCCGCCACGTCGGTATAGACCGCGAGATACCACGGCGCGTCAAACAAGCCGGAGGCGGTGATGATGGCGATGTCCTCCCGCTCGGCGCGTGTCGCGCCAAGCGGAATGTCACGGTCGCGGCGGGAAACGTCGCCCTGCACGATTGAAATATTGCCTCAAGCTTCGACTCCCCCCGATCTTTTAGGGGTACGTGTTAAGATGGCGCTAATGCCAATCCGCGAAAATGCGGATTGGTATGCGCGCGGGGTTGGCGGGGCGGCCGCGCGCGAAATCAAAGCCTTATACCAGCCCGCCACCTGTCTGATAGAGTCAATGAATTGGCGGGCTGGTATAACGGCGGTTTTCCGGGCGGCCAGGCGGCGGCACTAAAACAGGGTCACGCCGTTTTCGGTGGCAACCCCATGGAGTTTCAGATCGTGTTCGCCGGTCGGCACGTCCTGAAACTTCTGCGCGGCGAAGGCGCAGCCCAGGCGGAAGGCTTCAGGCAGTTTCATGAAGGAGCGGTCATAATAGCCGGCGCCATAGCCCAGCCGGTTGCCGGTTGCATCGAAGGCCAGCAAGGGCGTGAGAATGAAGCCGGGAATTCGCTCGGGACCGGGCGGGTGCCGCGTCCCGTGGCGTCCGGCAAGCAGGGCGTCGTCCACATTCCACTTACGGAATGTCAACGGCTGGCCGCGTGCGGGCGTCACCGGCAGAACGATCTCGTATCCGGCGGCGGCCAGCGCATGGAGCAGCGGGCGGAGGTCTATTTCGTGGGGCAGAGGCCAGAAGCCGGCGACGACGGTGCCAGGCGAGGGCAGGCAATCGCGCAGCACGTGCCGGGCGAGTTCGCTGCCCAGGCCCGGATCGCAGCCATTGCGCCGCGCGATCGCTTCCGCGCGCATCGCCGCTTTTCGCATCGCGAGATCAGGACTCATGGCGCCGGCTCTTGCGAACCCCTTTTTGCAGGGCGTGGCCCTAAAAGCGGAGCCGCCATGGCCGTTGGCGTATTACATCCTCCCAAGGCCTGCTTGTGCAGGTGGGCACCAGATGCCGGGGCCACAACCCCGGCAGAGCCAGTCCCCGAGGGAGATGC
>JAJYAF010000102.1 GCA_021779655.1 Pseudomonadota bacterium | reverse complement strand
GCATCAACATCACGCATCATCAAGCCGATCCTCAAAAATCAGCCTTGAATCAGACATTCGGGCGCGCCGGAATCCCCCCATAGCAGAATTCGTCACTACGGCCTAATACCAGCCCGCCAATTCATTGACTCTATCAGACAGGCGGCGGGCTGGTATAAGTCTTTGATTTCGCGCGGCCCCGCAACCCCGCGCGCATACCAATCCGCGTAACGCGGATTGGTATGATACCAGCTCGCCACCTGTCCGGAAGATTCAATCAGTTGCGTTGCAGGTCGGGCGTTCCCCGCCCACGCGGGAATGAACCGATCGCATATCTTTCGCACGGTCACTATTCTGAAGGCATCTGCCTATTATAAAAGCAACGGCAGCCTATGATATAGCCAATATTCAATAAAGCCCGGGTGATTTTAATGCTTTATACCAGCCCGCCAATTGATTGATTCTTCCAGACAGTTGGCGGGCTGGCATAAGGCTTTGATTTCGCGCGCGGCCGCCCCGCCAACCCCGCGCGCATTAGGCGTGGCATTAATCGTGAATATAAGTTTGTATACTTGATTGAATACAAGATTTCGCCTCTTACCCGAAAGGCCGCAAATGTCGCTCCTCGCCCCGCTTAATCGCCGCAAGCTGCTCACCGGTACCGCCGCCATCACCGCCGCCGCCGCATTACCGCTGCGCCCCGCCGCCGCCGCCATCAAATCGGTCGGCTTCATCTATGTCGGCACCAAGGATGATTACGGCTACAACCAGGCGCATCACGAAGGCGCGCAAGCCGTGAAGGCGCTCGGGCTTTCCATCGTCGAACAGGAACGGGTGCCGGAAACCGTGGCCTGCGCCAATGCCATGGAAAGCATGATCCAGCTCGATGGCGCCACGCTGCTCTTCCCCACCTCCTTCGGCTATTTCAACCCGTATATGCTGAAGGCCTCCGCCAAAAACCCCGGCGTCACCTTCATGCATTGCGGCGGCCTCTGGGCCGCGGGCGACCCCGCCAACGCGCATTCCTATTTCGGCTATATCGATGAAGCCATGTATGTCTCCGGGATCGTCGCCGGGCATATGACCAAGACCAAGAAATTCGGCTTTGTCGCCGCCAAGCCCATCCCGCAGGTGCTGCGCAACATCAATTCCTTCGTGCTCGGCGCGCAAACCGCCGACCCGTCCATCACCTGCCAGGTGATCTTCACCGGCGACTGGTTCCTGCCGGTGCGTGAGGCCGAAGCCACCAACAGCCTCGCCGACCAAGGCGTGGACGTGATCACCTGCCATGTCGATAGCCCGAAAGTGGTGATCCAGACCGCCGAATCCCGCGGCCTGATGACCTGCGGCTACCACGCCAACCAGGCGCCACTCGCCCCCAAAGGCTACCTTACGGGCGCGGAATGGAATTGGACCTATCTGTACCCGAAATGGGTTGGCGAAATGCAGGCCGGCGCCACGCTGCCGAACTACATCCGTGGCGGCTTCAAGGAACAATTCATCAAAAGCTCGGCCTATAACGCTTCCGTACCCGCCGATGTCCGCGCCAAGGCCGATGCCGCGCGCAATGCCTTCATCGTCGGGGATTTCGCCATCTTCAAAGGCCCGATCAAGGACAACAAGGGAAACACCGTCATCGCCGCCGGCACCACGCTCGATGAGCACGACAAAACCCTGGAATCGATGGACTACCTCGTTGCGGGCGTCGCCGGCTCGGCGAGCTGAACTTGGAACCTCTCTTCCTCCGGGCCGCGAAAATCCTGCTGCCGCCGGCGCTGGCGGTGGTGGGGGCCTTGGGCGTTTTCGGCTTCTTCCTGGCGACCCAGGGGGTCAACCCCCTGAATGCTTATGGATTGATCTGGCTGGGCGCCTTCGGCACCTGGTTTTCCTGGCAGAACACGCTGGTGAGTGCCGCCCCTTTGCTGCTCACCGGGCTTTGCGTCGCGTTGCCGGCGCAAATGGGGCTGCTCATCATCGGCGGGGAGGGTGCTTTCGTGCTGGGTGGCCTGGCCGCGGTGGCGACCGGCATTTATCTCGCCCCACTCGGGGTGAATGATTATCTGCTCCTCGGCCTGATGGCGCTTTCCGGCATCGCCGCCGGCGGCCTGCTCATCGCCCTCTGCGGCATTCTGCGCATCCGGCGCGGCGTGAATGAAACGATTTCCTCGCTGCTGCTGGCCTATATTTCCATCGCGGTGATGAACCAGATCGTCGAGGGCCCGATGCGCGACCCCGCCAGCCTGGACCGGCCTTCCACCCCAACCCTGCCCAACAACCTCATGATCGGCGATATCGGCGGCAGCGCCATCCATTGGGGCCTGGTCTATGGCCTGGTTGCCTGCCTTGCCGCCTGGTTCTTCGTGTATTTCACCAAATACGGATTTGCCGCGCGCATTGCGGGCGGCAATGCCAGGGCGGCGCGCGTCGTCGGTCTGCCGGTTGAAAAAATGGTGCTCGGCTTCTGCTTTGCCGCGGGCGGTGCGGCGGGGCTGGCGGGCATGGTGGAAGTCGCCGCCGTGCAGGGTGCGGCCAGTGCCGATCTTGCCACCGGTGTCGGGTATACCGGCATTCTGGCCGCCTTTCTTGCCCGCATGAACCCCTTCGCCCTTATTTTCGTCGCGATCCTGCTCGGCGGGCTGGATGCGGCGGGCGGCTTCCTGCAACAGCGGCTGGGCCTGCCTGACGCCACCATTCAGGTGCTGCGCGGCATATTATTCGTCATGCTGTTGAGTGCGGAGGCCCTGCAAGGCAGGCTCACGCAATTCCTTCCGAAACGCCGCATCGCAACGCGGGTAGCCGCGTGATGGCCGGGGATGCGCTGGGCTGGTGGGGAGTCCCGCTGGCGGTGGGCGCGGGCGCCATCCGCGTCTCCACCCCGTTTTTGTTCGTCAGCCTGGGAGAAGTGATTACCGAAACCTCCGGGCGCATCAATCTCGGCCTTGAAGGCACGCTCGTGCTGGGGGCGATGTCCGGTTACGCCACCAGCTACCTCACCGGCTCGCCCTGGGCCGGCGTGCTGGTGGCCGCCATCGTGGGTGCCTTGTTCGGGGCCTTGCACGCCGCCATCTGCGCCCTGCCTCGCGTGAACGATATTGCGGTCGGCATCGCCTTGATGCTGTTCGGCACGGGGGCCGCCTTCTTCCTGGGCGCGCCTTATGTCGCCCCGCAGGCCCCGCATCTGCCCTCCATTCCGCTCGGCTTCTGGAGCGGCATCCCGCAGATCAAAGCTGCCTTGCAGGTGAATGTGCTGTTCTTCCTTGGACTCGCCGCCGCCCCGTTCCTGTCCTGGGCGCTGCGCAATACCGGCACCGGGCTGATGCTGCGGATGGTGGGCGACAATGCCGAGGCCGCCCGCGCCGCCGGCTATTCCCCGCTCACTGTGCGGCTCTTCGCCACTATGTTCGGCGGCGCCATGGCCGGCATCGGCGGGGCCGATCTTTCGCTCTATTACCCCGGCAGTTGGTCGGAAGGCCTGTCCTCCGGCCAGGGCATCATCGCCGTCGCCTTGGTTATCTTCGCCCGCTGGCGGCCGATGGCCTGCCTATGGGCCTCGCTGCTCTTCGGCGGCGCCGGCGCGCTCGGCCCCGCCTTGCAATCGGTCGGAGTCACCGGGTTCTATTACCTCTTCAACGCCGCCCCCTATATCCTCACTCTGGCGATCATGATTGCCGCGTGCTCGCCGGACCGCACCCTCGCCGGCGCGCCGGGTGAACTCTCCATCACCAAATAGGATCAAACAAATGGTCGCAGCCAAACCCTATGCCTGGCCTTATGACGACATCTGGTCCGCCGCAGACACCGCCCTCATCATCATCGACATGCAGATCGATTTTTGCGGCAAGGGCGGTTATGTCGACAGTATGGGGTATGACATCGCCCTCACCCGCGCCCCCATCACCCCCATCGCCAACGTGCTCGCCGCCATGCGGGCGAAAAACTACCATATCTTCCACACCCGCGAGGGCCACCGGCCGGACCTCGCGGATCTGCCGGCGAATAAACGCTGGCGCTCCCGCCGGATCGGCGCCGGCATCGGCGATCCCGGCCCCTGCGGCAAAATTCTCGTCCGGGGTGAACCAGGCTGGGAAATCATCCCGGAAATCGCCCCCCTGGAAGGCGAGCCGATCATCGACAAGCCCGGAAAGGGAAGTTTCTACGCCACCGACCTCGAATTGCTGCTCCGCGTGCGCGGGGTGCGCAACATCGTGCTCACCGGCATCACCACCGATGTTTGCGTGCACACCACCATGCGGGATGCCAATGACCGTGGCTTCGAATGCCTGATGCTAACCGATTGCTGTGCCGCCACCGACCCCGCCAACCACGAACACGCCATCAAGATGATCCAGATGCAAGGCGGGGTTTTCGGCGCGGTCACCGATTCCGCCAGCTTCCTCGCGGGCCTGCGATGATCGCCGCCGGCCGCACGGCACCCGGCCTGACCGCCACCGGCATCACCAAACGCTTCGGCGATTTCACCGCACTCGACAATGTCTCACTGGAACTGCGCCCCGGCAGCGTACACGCGCTGCTCGGGGAAAACGGCGCCGGCAAATCCACCCTGGTGAAATGCCTGATGGGATTTTACCACGCCGATGCGGGCGAGATAAAGATCGATGACAAGGTTCAAAAAATCACCAACCCGCGCGATGCCCAGACACTCGGCATCGGCATGGTCTACCAGCATTTTACGTTGGTGCCTTCCATGACCGTTCTGGAAAACCTCACCATGGGCTTGGGCTTCCGCCCCGGGCGGATCGACTGGAAGGCCGAACGCGCCAATCTCACCGCCTTCCTCGCCACCATGCCCTTTGGCGTCGCCATCGATCGCCCGGTTTCCCAGCTTGCCGCCGGCGAGAAACAAAAAGCCGAAATCCTCAAACAGCTCTACCTGCGAACCAAAATTCTCATCCTGGACGAACCCACCTCCGTCCTCACCCCGCAGGAAGCCGATGAGATGCTCGGCCTGATCCGCGCGATGGCGGTGAAAGGCGCGTTGAGCGTGCTGATCATCACCCATAAATTCCGTGAAGTCCTCGCCTTTGCCGATGAAGTCACCATCCTGCGCCGCGGCCGCTTGGTGGGGGCCGGCAATGTCTCCAGCCTCGGCGTTGCCAAAATGGCCGGCCTGATGGTGGGCGAAGCCGCAAGCCGCGACCATGGCGGGCGCATCGAACAGGATGTCGGCAAATTGATGCTGGAACTGAACGATGTCTCGGCCCTTGATGATGTTGGCAACCCGGCCTTGCGGGGCGTGAAACTGCAGGTGCATCGCGGTGAAATCGTCGGAGTCGCCGGCGTTTCCGGCAATGGCCAGACCGCCTTGGTGGAAGTGCTCGCCGGCCAGCGCAAACATGAAGGCCTGGTCGCGATCGACGGTATCGATTTCCATGCCAGCCGCCAGGAAATCGAGCGGCATAAATTCGCCTTGCTGCCGGAAGAACCATTGCGCAACGCCTGTGTGGGCAAAATGAGCGTGGCAGACAACCTGGCCTTCCGCAATTTCGACCGTAAACCCCTCTCCGGCGGCATATTGCTCAATCGCGGCGCACTGCGCGCCCAAGCCGATGATCTCATCAAACGTTATAATGTCCGCACCACCGGCAGGGATGCGCCGATCGGCACGCTTTCCGGCGGCAATGTGCAGCGCGCCGTGCTTGCCCGCGAGCTCTCGGGTGCGGTCGATGTGCTGGTTTGCGCGAACCCCGTCTTCGGCCTGGATTTCGCGGCCGTCGCCGATATCCACGGCCAGATCGTCGCCGCCCGCAATCGCGGTGCCGCCGTGCTGCTGGTCAGCGAAGACCTTGACGAATTGCTGGAACTGGCCGACCGCGTGGTGGTGATCTCCTCCGGCAGCATCGTCTACGAAACCTCCCGCGAGCATGCGGACCGCCAGGCGATCGGCATGCACATGGCCGGCCACGCCTGATACCAATCCGCGTTTTTGCGGATTGGTATGCGCGCGGGGTTGGCGGGGCGGCCGCGCGCCAAAATCAAATCGCGCGCGGGGTTGGCGGGGCGGCCGCGCGCGAAATCAAAGCCTTTATACCAGCCCGCCACCTGTCTGATAGAGTCAATGAATTGGCGGGCTGGTATAAAGGGTAGAATAGCCAACTCCCGCCCCAACCGGAAGGCGGAAGGGCGCGGCGCGGGCTGACCGATCCGGCTGGAAGGCGTTTGCCGAGATTGCCCTGTGCCGCTGTCGGCGTTAAAACATGCCCAAATCTGCTCGTAACGCGGTTTTCCGCCGCTTGCGCGGAACAGCGCTCGGGTAGCGGAAAACCAAATAGCGCATTTGGCAACAAGGAGGAACGAATGGCTCAGCAGGAGAACCCGACGCCGCGCCGCGGCTTCTTCTCTAGGGCCGGCGGGCTTCTGACCGTCGCGCTGGCTTCAGCCGCGCCGGCCGCCTCGCAAGCCGAGACCGCAGCGGCGACGCAAAGCTCCTGGCCCGGCAAGCTCAAGGGCCGGCACCGGCAGATGGTCGACGCATTCGCCCCGAAGTCTGGATATCCGCTCGCCTTTGCCTACACCTTCCTGGCGACCAGTCCTGACGCGACGGCGGTTGTCGTCCTCCGGCACCATGCCTTCCCGCTGGCGCTCGCGAGCCCGATCTGGGCCAAGTACAAAATCGGCCGCGCGCTCGACATCATCGATCCGGAAACGAACGCGCCGGCCGAGAAGAATCCCTACCTCCACCCCAAGCCTGGCGTGCTCGTGATCGACCAGATGGCGATCGACCGGCTGCTATCGAAAAACGTGATCTTCGGGGCCTGCGGCATAGCGCTGCAAGTATTCAGCGCCAAACTCGCGAGCCTTGCCGGGGTAACCCCCGAAGCCGCCGCCGCCGAGTGGAAGGCCAACCTGATCCCCGGCATCACGCTGCTGCCCTCCGGAACCTGGGGCGTGAACCGCGCCCAGGAACATGGCTGCACCTACTGCTCCGGCGGTTAAGCCGGGCCGGAAGGCGGCGCGCTCACCGCGTCAAGCGCGGTGATCGCCTCGGCGTCGAGCTTGAGCCGCGCCGCCCCCGCCAGCTCGTCCAGTTGCGCGAGGCTGGTGGCGCTGGCAATCGGCGCGGTCACGCTGGGGCGGGCGATCAGCCAGGCCAGCGCCACCTGCGCGGGCGTGGCGTTCAGCCGCCGCGCCTGCTCGCGCAGAGAGTCCACCACCGCGAAGCCGCGCGGGTTGCAATATTTCCCCACCGAGCCGCCGCGCGCATGCTGGGCAAGGTCGCTCTCCGTTCGGTATTTGCCGGTTAGAAAGCCGGCGGCCAGGCTGTAATAGCCGATCACGCCGATTCCCTCGGAAAGGCATAGCCGCTCCAAGGCTCCCTCGAAAGCCTGGCGCTCCAGCAGATTGTAATGGGGCTGCAACGATTCGTAGCGGGGAAGGCCGTGCTTCCGGGCGATCT
>JAJYAF010000101.1 GCA_021779655.1 Pseudomonadota bacterium | reverse complement strand
ATAAGCCCGCTATCGCCCTTCACGTCCACCACAACGGCGTTGATACCGCCGCTCCGGGCAAGGGCCAGGACATTGCCGAGCAGCTGTTTCGAGCCGGCGCCATAGACGCTGAGATAGACCGCGCGCGGCAGGAAGGGGCTGAGCCGCAGCACGCCACCGGCGGGCAGGGCGGCCAAGTCGAAGCGGGCGGCACGATAGCCCGGCGCCCTGACGAACAGGCCGCCGGAACGGCCGGGCACAGAAAATTCGCCGGTGGCGGCGGGCGGCAGCATGGCGCCGTTCACGACAATGCTGGCGCCGGCGATGGGTTTGCCGCTGCCGGCATCGAGAACGAGCAGCCGCGACGGCGCGGCATGACCCAGCGCCGGCAGCAGCAGACACAGCAGCAGGAGCGCCGCATACCGGACCTGGTTCATGGATTCGCGGAGCCGATGCGCGCGGCGAAGCCGGCAATGCCGAGACCGCCGGGAATCGGGATGCGGGCGATGGCGAACGGGTCTTCCCCCGGCCGCGCCAGCCCGCCGCCATAGGCGAAGGCGTATTGGTAGCCGGCGGCGCTGGCAGCCGCCTCCAGTCCTGGATCGAAAATTCCGTAGGGCCAGGCCAGCATGGTAACCGGGATGTCGAGCTGGGCTTGCAGCACCTGCCTGGAGCGCCGCAACTGGAAATCAACGAACGCCCGGTAATCGACGGGCGGGCGCCGCTTCTCCTCCACCCGGAAATCCGGATGCCAGTAGGTATGGGATTGCACGTCCACCAGGCCGGATTTCAGCATGATCGCAAGCTGCTCCCAGGTCAGCGCGTAGGGCGCGTTGGAGATGGCCGAAGGATAGATGAACAGCGTGACATGCAGATGACGGCGCAGCAAGATGGGATAGAGCTGCGTGAAGACCGATTCATGGCCGTCGTCCACCGTGATGGCGACCACCCGCCGCCGTTCCTGCCAGCGCAGGACATCCCGCAGCGGGATCACGGCATAACCATGCGCCCCGAGCCAGTCCAGCTCCGCCTCGAAACACTGATCCGTCACCGTGGTAAGCCCCGCGCGATCCGGGCTGAAACGGTGATAGACGAGGATGGGAACCCCCGGCTGCGCCGCGGCCAGGCCGGGCGGCATTACGCCAAGCAGCAAAAGCAGGGCGATGCGCAAGCGGCGAACGATGCGCAAGCGCCGGGTTGAAGCGCCTGGATTGCCCGCTGGCACAAAGAGGTGCCTGATCATACCGGAATTTTCTCCACACCGCGCAAACCGGCTCTCGGCCTTCTGCGATCCGCACGACCAGATATCTCCATCCGACGCAAGCGCAAACCCTCCGGATGGTCCGGCGAATTCGCCCGATCCGTCCCCGGACAAATGCGATAGCGCTGCCCCGCAACACCACCCCTTGATCAAGGCCGGCGGCAAGGTCTATATCCCGCCACCGGCGCGGGGCTATAGCTCAATTGGTAGAGCGTCTGCATGGCATGCAGAAGGTCAGCGGTTCGATTCCGCTTAGCTCCACCACCCTCTCATGCCAGATCAACTTTCGGGCAGCGGCCTTCCGGGGAAGGCAGAAGGCGAGAGGCCGATCCGCCGCAGGACCAGCACGAACAGGGCCAGCAGCACCGCCGGGCAGATCGGCAGGCTCGCGTGGTTGGCAAGCACGGTGAGCAGCGGTGTAACGAATGCCGTTGCCAGAACGATACGCTCCCAGGAGAGAAATCCGTGCTGGCGGGCTTCGCCCAGCATCCAGGCCATCGGGATGGCGAGGAGGGTGAGATCGTAAACCAGCAGGAACGGTGTGGCGGCCAGGGCGGCCAGCGGCAGAACGCCCGTAATCGCGGCTGGCCGCCGCCGGCAGGCCAGCACCATTGCGGCCAGCACGCCGAGGCTCATAGCCGCTTGCAGCGCGCCGGCAACCGCCGGGGTGCCGCCAAGCTGCAGAGCGGCCCGGTACAGGCTGGCCCAGCCATCATTATTCACCAGCCCCACGGTCAGCGTCCGGCGGGCCATGACGGCATGCGTGAAAAAGGCTTGCCAGGTGGCCGCCCCGAATGCGGCCAGCGAGCCCAGGGCGAGCAGCGCCACGGTGCCGGCCATGGCCAGCAGCGCGCGCCATTGCCGGGCGGCAGCCAGCGCCAGGGGAATGGCAAAGGCCAGATGCGGCTTGTAACTGAGGCAGCCGAAACACATCCCCGCCAGCAGCGCCCGCCGTGGCAGGGCGAGCAATGCGGCCGCGAACAACAGGGCGGTGAGAAAGCCGTTCTGGCCGTAAATCAAGTTCATGGCCACCGCCGGAAAGCCGAGAAACAGCACCCCGGCGCCCGGCAGCAGCCGGCGCATCGCGAGACCATAGCCCAGCAGGCCGAAGCCCAGAAAACCGATGAAGGAAGGATAAAACCCCGGCAGCGCCAGCGGCGTGCAGAGCAGCAGAAAGACGGGGGGATAGAAGAAGGCCTCGTAGCCGAACCTCGGAAACACGCTGCGCTGCACCGCCCAGTGCCGGGCAACATCGTAGACGGCTGCCGGCTGGCCGGCCAGGGCAAGCCGCCCGGCGCTCCAAAAACTCACGTAATCGGCAAAGAGCGGCTGCCCCAGAAACGTGGCATGGAATAGCGACAGGGCGATACGCGCGATTGCCACCAGCACGGTCATAAGCAGAAAGATGAAGCCATAGGCGCGCGCGCGCCGCCGGTTCAGCCAGCGGGCCTCGCGCAGCCAGGCCGGAAGGCTCAAGATCGTGCTTGCGCCCCGGCTGTCAGGCAATGCCGCCGCCGGCCTGTTCCGCCTTGATCCGGGGGATTTTCAGGTCCGGCTCGTCCTTCCAGGCCGCAACATGGCCCGCGATTTCGGCAAGTTCCGGTCCCGAAATGGTTTCGCTGGAGAGCAGCCTGGCCGCGCTATCGCGCAGGAGCGCGAGGTTCTGGCTGAGAATGCCCTGCGCCCGGCGATAGGAGCGTTCGATCAAGCCGGCAATGGCTGCGTCGATCGCGGCCGCGGTCGTTTCACTGTAGCGGCGGGGGCGGAAATCGTCCATGCCGTTCGAGGTGAGCATGCGCGGCTGTTCGGGCTCGTAAATCACCTGCCCCAGTTTCGGATCCATGCCGAAGCGGACGACCATGCCGCGCGCGATATCCGTGGCGCGCATCAGATCGTCGGCGGCGCCGGTGGAGATTTCGCCGAACACGAGCAGTTCCGCCGCCCGGCCGCCCAGCAGCACGGTCATGCGGTCGATCATTTCCTGCCGGCTCATCAGGAAGCGGTCTTCGTCCGGCCGCTGCATGGTATAGCCAAGCGCCGCGATCCCGTGCGGGATGATGGAGATTTTCTGCACCTTGTCGGTATCCGGCAGGGCCATGGCGGTAATGGCGTGGCCCATTTCATGATGCGCGATAATGGCGCGCTCCTTGGGCGCGATCAGCCGGTTGTGCTTTTCCAGCCCGGCGACGATGCGTTCGATGGCCTGGGTGAAATCCTCCATGGTCACCGCGTCTGCCTTCCGGCGGGTGGCAAGCAGGGCTGCCTCGTTCACCAGATTGGCAAGGTCGGCGCCGGTAAATCCCGGTGTCATTCCGGCGATTTCCTCCGGCGCGACATCGGGCGCCAGCTTCACCTTGGCGATATGCAGATGCAGGATTTCCAGCCGGCCATTGCGGTCGGGCCGGTCCACCAGGACCTGCCGGTCGAACCGGCCCGGTCGCAGCAAGGCCGGGTCGAGAATTTCCGGGCGGTTGGTCGCGGCCAGCAGCACCACGCCTTCCGAGGGATCGAAACCGTCCATCTCCGCCAGCAGCTGGTTCAGCGTCTGTTCTTTTTCGTCGTTAGCGCCGCCCGGAAGGGCCGCGTTGCGCATGCGTCCGAGCGAATCCAGCTCGTCGATGAAAATGATCGCGGGTGCCTCGCGGCGGGCCTGCTCGAACAGGTCGCGCACCCGTGCCGCGCCCACGCCCACGAACATTTCCACGAATTCCGACCCGGAGATGGAGAAGAACTTCACACCGGCCTCTCCCGCCACGGCGCGCGCCAGCAGGGTCTTCCCGGTGCCCGGCGGCCCCACCAGCAGGATGCCCTTGGGCATATGCGCGCCAAGCCGTCCGTAATCGGCCGGGGCCTTCAGAAAATCCACAACTTCCTTCAGCTCGGCCTTCGCTTCGTCCACCCCGGCCACATCCTTGAACCGTACGGACACGTCGTTTTCGGCATAAACCCGCGCCCGGCTTTTGCCGACGGATAGCAGCCCGCCGGCACGGCTGCCGCCCGCCAGCAGGTAGTAGGCTCCGAAGATGAGCAGCAGCGGCAGCATCCAGATAAGGAATTCGGCAAATTTGCTGGGCGGGCCTGCTCCGTTGAACGTCACACCCGCCCGGGCGAGCGTGTCCGCCAGCGTGGGATCCACGCGGTTGGTTATGAAATCGGCGGGCTGGCCCGGCGCTGGGTGCAGCAATTTGCCGGAGATCGTATCCGCTCCAACCAGGAGGTCGGTGACCGCGTGCTTCTGCAACAAGGCCTGAAACTGGCTGTAGGGGATGTTCAGCGCCTCCGGCGGCGCGGAAGGGCGGAACAGAACCAGCATGAGGAACAGCGCGAAGAAGGCGCTGGCAATAGCCGAGGAGAAATCGAAGCGAGGCGTTCTGCTCTTACCTGCCATTTGGATTCCTCTTGCCTTGCTCTTCTTGCCTTGCGCCTGCCTTGGCGACCGGCCGGGTCGCCGCCGGCGGGATGCGCGCTTTCGCCCGACCGCGGTTACAGGGAACCCACGCCGTTTCGGCTTGGCCGCGACAGAAGGTTTGTGCCATCCGCCGCCCGCGCTGGCAATGCGCTCCAAACAATGCACTCTGGGCAATGCGGCCCCTGGGCAATGCGGCCCCTGGGCAATGCGGCCCCTGGGCAATGCGGCCCCTGGGCATGTGTATCTTGGCATGAACCCGGATCGCTGGGTCAGGCTCGGGCAGGCGAGACGAACCGGTCATGGAGCATCACAATAATCAGAACCTCGCAGCCTGCCCTGTATGATATTATGTTACCTGCCTTGCCTGGTATTTTCTCAAGGAAGGATTTCCGATGCGATTTACCGACCGATCCGACGCCGGCCGCCAGCTTGGGGCGCGGCTCAGCGGCATGGGGCTGGAGCGCCCGGTGGTCTATGCGCTGCCCAGGGGCGGCGTGCCGGTTGCCGTGGAAATCGCCCGCGCGCTCAAGGCGCCGCTCGATTTGATGCTGGTGCGCAAAATCGGCGCGCCGGGCGCGCCGGAGGTGGCGGTTGGCGCGGTGGCGGAAGGTGACGTGCCGGGTGCCGTGGTCAACACGGAGATCTTGTCGCGATCCGGCGCCGGCGCGGAATTTTTCGAACGTGCCAAGGCGCGCGAGCTTGCCGAGATGGAGCGCCGGCGTACCCTCTACCTTGGCGAAAGGGCACGGATCAGTCCGGCCGGGCGTACCGCGATCGTCGTCGATGACGGGCTGGCAACGGGCGCGACCGCCAAGGCGGCGCTTGACGGCCTCCGGCGGCAGGGGGCGACGACGACCGTGCTCGCCGTCCCGGTGGCGCCGGCGGAAACCTGGGCGGACATGGCGGCGCAGGCCGATCTCGCCGTCTGCCTGTATCCGGCCCGGCGATTTCATGGCGTGGGCGGCTTCTATGACGATTTCCACCAGCTTACCGACGAAGAAACGGTCGGGCTTTTGCGGCAGGCCTGGGCGGAGGAGCTGGATTTTACGGACCAGCCCGCCGCGCCGGGGCTGGCCACGGATGGAATCATCCGCCGCGAAGTGCGGATTCCGCCGCATGGCCTGATCGCCGATCTCTCCTTGCCGCCGGAGGCGCGCGGGATGGTTCTGTTCGCCCATGGCAGCGGATCGAGCCGGCTCAGCCAGCGCAACGTTGCCGTCGCCCATCGGCTCAACGCGCTCGGCTTCGCCACGCTGCTGCTCGATCTGCTGACCCCGGAGGAGGCCGATAATCGCCGCAATGTGTTCGATATTCCGCTGCTGGCACAGCGCCTGGTGGAGGCGAGCTTGTGGATCAGCGGCGAGCCCGAGCTCGCCTCGTTGCCGCTTGGCCTGTTCGGCGCCAGCACCGGCGCGGGTGCCGCACTATTGGCCGCGGCGGAGCTGCAAGGCCGGGTTTCCGCCGTCGTCTCGCGCGGCGGCAGACCGGATCTTGTCGGCCCGCGCCTTTGCGATGTGCAGGCGCCAACGCTGCTGATCGTCGGTGGTGAGGATCACCAGATCCTGGCGCTCAACCGCAAGGCACTGGCTGCGCTGACCTGCGAGAAGCTGCTGCGGATCGTCCCCGGCGCCACGCATGTTTTCGACGAGCCGGGCACCCTGGAAAGCGTGACTGAAATGGCCGGGGCCTGGTTCCAGCACCACCTCGTGCCGCCGATGCATCCCGGGGTGGCGCAGCGTGCCCCTGCCGGCATTTCCCCGGGCGGCATTTCCCCGGGCGGCATTTCCCCGGGCGGCATTTCCCCGGGCGTTATTTCCCCCGTTGCCGCCTTGCGCGCCGCCGCCGAGCCGCTGCCGCCGATCGAGGATCCGGCCTTTGCCGCCGCCATCGACCGTTTTGCCGGCTGCCGCGTGGTGCTGCTCGGCGAAGCCTCGCACGGCACCTCCGAATTCTACCGGGCCCGCGCCGCGTTCACGCGCCGCCTCGTCGAGCGGCACGGCTTCACCATCGTCGCGGCGGAGGCCGACTGGCCGGACGCCGCCGCGGTTGACCGCTATATTCGTCTGGCACCCCGGCGGCCGATGAGCGCGCCGCCCTTCACGCGTTTTCCCACCTGGATGTGGCGCAATACCGACATGCATGATTTCATTGCCTCCATGCGGGCTCTCAATGCCGGCCGCGAGCCGGCCGAGCGGGTCGGTTTCTACGGGCTCGACCTGTACAATATGACGGCCTCGATCGCCGCCGTGCTCGCCTATCTCGACCGCGTCGATCCGGAGGCGGCGCATACCGCCCGCGCACGCTATTCCTGCCTCACCCCCTGGTCGCACGAGCCCGCGGCTTACGGCAGGGCGGCGATCAGCCGCGGTCACGCGCTTTGCGAGGAGCCGGTCACCCGCATGCTGCTGGACCTGTTGCAACAGGAACGCCGCTACGCGGCCGGCGACAGCGCGGCCTTCCTGGACGCCGCCCAGAATGCCCGTCTCATCGTGGATGCCGAACGCTATTACCGGCTCATGTATTACGGCGCCCATGAATCCTGGAACCTGCGCGACGGCCACATGTTCGAGACGCTGCGCCATGTGCTGGACTGGGCGGGCGGGCATCGCAAGGCGGTGGTGTGGGCGCATAATTCCCATATCGGCGATGCGCGGTTCACCGAGATGGGCAGCGAGCGCGGCGAGCTCAATCTGGGGCAGCTCTGCCGCCAGCATTTCGGCGGCGAGGCGGCGCTGATCGGCTTCGGCACCCATACCGGCACCGTTGCCGCCGCCTCCGAGTGGGACGCGCCGATGGAGATCAAGGCCGTCC
>JAJYAF010000100.1 GCA_021779655.1 Pseudomonadota bacterium | reverse complement strand
TCTGATGGAAAAGGCGGCTTACGAAATCTGCTACGAAGCCGCGAACCGCCCCACCTGGATCAATATTCCGCTGCGCGGTCTTACCGAAATCATGACACGCGTGCTGCGCGATGTGAAGGAGAAGGTGGATGCCTGACCGGGGAGCCGAGAGCGCAGCGCTTGCCGCGCTGGTGGAGGGGCATAACGGCGATCCGTTCGCCGTGCTTGGGCCGCACGCCACGGAAAACGGCTTTGTCATCCGAACCTTGCAGCCGGATGCCCGCAAGGTTGAAATCTTTTCGCGTGCCACCGGGGCGAAGCTCGCGGTGATGGCAAAGGCCCATCCAGCGGGATTGTTCGTCGCCAATTTGCCGGAAATCGAGCCTTACTATTTCGCAATCGCCTGGGAAGGCGCGATGTGGGAGACAGAGGATCCCTATTCCTTCTCACTCCTGCTCAGCGGATTCGATCTCTATCTGCTGGCGGAGGGCAAGCACCGGGATCTTGGAAGCTGTCTGGGCGCGCAGGTGCTTACGGTCGAGGGTATTCCCGGCGTGCGCTTCGCGGTCTGGGCGCCGAATGCGCGGCGGGTATCGGTGGTGGGCGATTTCAACGCCTGGGACGGCCGGCGGCATCCGATGCGCAACCGCATGGAAGCGGGAATCTGGGAATTGTTCATTCCGCGCTTGGGGCCGGGAGAGAAGTACAAGTATGAAATCATCGGCCCGCACGGCGTGCTGCCGCTGAAGGCGGACCCGGTGGCCCGGCAGTGCGAAACGCCACCCGCCACCGCCTCGATCGTTGCGGACCCGGCAATGCCGGAGCCTCGGTCAACCCCGCTGCGCCGCTCGCAGCCTCCCGGCTTCGACAAGCCGCTCGCCATCTACGAGGTTCATATCCAGTCCTGGATACGCCATTGGAATGGCCAGTCCTATCGCTGGGACGAGCTCGCCGACCGCCTGATTCCCTACGCGGCCGATCTCGGCTTCACGCATATCGAATTGCTGCCGGTGATGAACCATCCTTTCGGCGGCTCCTGGGGCTATCAGCCGCTAAGCCAGTTCGCGCCACTGCCGGAGCAAGGCTCGCCGCAGGATTTCGCCCGCTTCATCGACCGCTGCCACGAGGCGGGACTGGGCGTGATCCTGGATTGGGTGCCCGCGCATTTTCCTACCGACGCGCACGGCCTCGCCTTGTTCGACGGCACGCATCTCTACGAACATGCCGACCCGCGCGAAGGCTTTCATCGGGACTGGAACACGCTGATCTATAATCACGGCCGCGCCGAGGTGCGGGAGTTCCTGATCGCCAGCGCCCTGTTCTGGCTTGAGCATTTCGGCGCCGACGGCTTGCGGGTGGATGCCGTGGCCTCCATGCTCTACCGCGATTATTCGCGCAACGAAGGCGAATGGGTTCCCAATCGCTACGGCGGGCGGGAGAATCTGGAATCGATCGGTTTTCTACAGGAGCTTTCCATCGCTATCGGCGAGCGCTGCCCCGGCGCCTTGCTCATCGCCGAGGAGTCCACCGCCTGGCCCGGCGTCACGCGTGATGCGCGCGAAGGCGGGCTCGGGTTCTCCCATAAATGGAACATGGGCTGGATGCACGACACCCTGAACTATATTCAGGAAGACCCGATCAACCGCCGCTACCATCACGACCAGATGACCTTCGGCCTTGTCTATGCGTTTTCGGAACGGTTCGTCCTGCCGATTTCGCATGATGAGGTCGTGCACGGCAAACGCTCCCTGCTCGGCCGCATGCCGGGCGATGACTGGCAGCGTTTCGCCAACCTGCGGGCCTATCTCGCTTTCATGTGGAGCCATCCCGGCAAGAAGCTGCTGTTCATGGGCTGCGAGTTCGGCCAGCCCACGGAATGGAACCATGATGCGGAAATTCCCTGGAGCCTGCTGCGCTCCGAAAATCATCGCGGCGTCCAGGGCTGCCTGCGGGAACTCAACAGGCTCTATCAAGCCGAACCCGCGCTGTATCAGCGCGATTTCGACCCGCGCGGATTTTCCTGGGCGGTCGATAACGACCGCGATCAATCCGTGCTGGCCTATTTCCGTTTCGGTGACGATCAGGCCGCCCCGATCCTCGCCGTCTGCAATTTCACCCCGGTGCCGCGGCATCGCTATCGTATCGGCGTGCCCGGCGGGGCCTGGCGGGAGGTGTTCAATTCCGATGCCCCTGGCTTCGGCGGCTCAGGCGTCGGCAATGCCGAGGCGCTGATGGCGCAGCCCGTGCCAAGTCACGGCCGCGAGGCCTCCATCGCGCTGACCTTGCCGCCGCTGGCGACCATCCTGCTTCGTCACGAAGGCTGACCGCCGATGATGACGGGAAAGCTCTACCCGGGAGATGGCAATGTCCTGGGCGCGACATGGGACGGGCTCGGGGTGAATTTCGCCGTGTTCTCCGCCCATGCGGAGCGGGTGGAGCTATGCCTGTTCGATCCTACGGGCCGGCGCGAGGTCGCGCGGCTCGAACTTCCAGAATGCACCGATGAAGTCTTTCACGGCTATCTGCCGGAGGCGCGGCCGGGGCTGCTCTATGGCTATCGCGTGTATGGCCCCTACCAGCCGGAGGCGGGCCACCGCTTCAACCCGCACAAGCTGCTGCTCGATCCCTACGCCCGGACGATCGTGGGCCGCCCGCACTGGTCGGATGCCTTGTTCGGCTACCGTGTCGGCTCCCCGCGCGAGGATCTCTCCTTCGACCGGCGCGATTCCGCCGCCGCCATGCCGAAAGCCATGGTTGTGGCGGACAACTACCACTGGGCAGACAGCCGGCGGCCCGGCACCGCCTGGAGAGACACCCTCATCTACGAGACCCACGTGCGCGGCCTGACCATGCAGCGCGAGGACGTGGCGCCCGCCGAGCGCGGCACCTTCGCGGCGCTGGGAAATCCGCGGGTGATCGAACATCTGGTCCGCCTCGGCGTCACGGCGGTCGAGCTGCTGCCGGTACACGCTTTTCTGCAGGATCGCTTTCTGGTCTCAAAGCATTTGAAAAACTACTGGGGCTATTCCACGCTTTCCTTCTTCGCGCCCGAGCCCGCCTATATCGCGGCCGCCGACAGCACCACCAACGAACTGCGCATGGCCATCCGTCAACTCCACGCCGCCGGCATCGAAGTCATCCTCGACGTGGTGTACAACCATACCTGCGAGGGCAGTGAAATGGGGCCGACGCTTTCCTGGCGCGGCTTCGACAATCTCAGCTACTACCGCGCGGTGGACGGCCATGCCCGGCGCCTGGTGAACGATACCGGCACCGGCAACACGATAAACATCTCGCATCCGCGCGTGCTGCAAATGGTCATGGACAGCCTGCGGTACTGGGCGCAATCCTATCAGGTCGACGGTTTCCGGTTCGACCTCGGCTGCACGCTCGGCCGCGAGCCGCATGGCTTCGATCCAGGTTCAGGCTTCTTCGACGCGATCCGGCAGGACCCGGTGCTTTCCACGCGCAAGCTGATCTCCGAACCCTGGGATATCGGGCCGGGCGGCTATCAGCTTGGCAATCATCCGCCCGGTTTCGCGGAATGGAACGATCGCTTCCGCGATGGCGTCCGCCGTTTCTGGCGCGGCGATTTCGGCCAGCGCGCGGATATCGCGGCGCGGCTGATGGGCTCCAGCGACATCATGGAAAAACGTTGCAGGAAAACCTGGGCCAGCGTGAACTTCATCACCTCCCATGACGGTTTCACCCTGCGCGACATGGTGAGCTACAACGCGCGCCACAACCAGGCCAACGGCGAAAACAACATGGATGGCCACGCCGAAAACTTCTCCAACAACTGGGGCGCGGAGGGCGACACCGGGAATGCGGACATCCTCGCCGTGCGGGAGCGGGTGGCGCGCAGCATGCTGGCCACCCTGTTCTTCTCGCACGGCACGCCGATGCTGCTGGGAGGCGATGAATTCTGGCGCACGCAGCGGGGAAACAACAACGCCTACTGTCAGGATAACAATGTTTCATGGTTCGACTGGTCGTGCCTCTTGAACAATGAAAAGACACTCGCAAAATCCTTGTTCCGGTTCACCGTCCGGGCAATCGCGCTGCGCAAGGCCCATGCGAGCCTGAGAAGCGAGCGCTTTCTGCACGGAAGGCTCGAGGTACTGCCGGGGATTTTCGATGTCGCCTGGTTCGACGAGAAAGCGGAGGCGCTGACAATGGAAGCATGGTCCGATCCGGTTGGGCAGTTGCTGGCGCTGCGCCGCGCCGCGCGCGAGGGCGAGACGGTGGATATCACCCTGCTGCTGCTGAACGCGACGCGCGAGGATCGTGAATTCACGCTGCCTGGCCCGCGATTTCACTGGACAATCGGCCTCGACAGCGCGGCGCCGGAGGATAACCCCGGCCGGGTGAGCGGCGAACGTGTAACGGTCGGCGCGCATGGCGCCATGCTGCTGGCCGTGCAACGGCCGTATGCCGCGCCGGCGGCATCGGGCTTACCGTCATGATCCATTTCGGGGCGCGGCCGCAGGGGAGGCGGCAGACATGGTTCCGGTTCTGGGCGCCGGATTGCGAGAGCGTGCAGGTAGAGGTGAAGGGCGGCAAACGCTACCCGATGCGCAAGGAAGCGGATGGTTTTTTTGCCGCCCTGCTGCCGTTTGGCACCGGCACGCGCTACAAGTACCGCATCAGCGCAGACCTCGCGGTGCCCGATCCCGCCTCCCGTGCGCAGGATGGCGACGTGCATGATTACAGCATCGTGGTGGACCAGGCCTATCCCTGGAAATGCGGCGCCTGGCGCGGGCGGCCCTGGCACGAGGCCGTCATCTATGAGGTCCACGCCGGGGTTTTCGGCGGGTTCGACGGCGTGCGCGCCCAGTTGCGGCGGCTTGCCGAACTCGGCGTCACCGCAATCGAACTGATGCCGATCGCCGATTTTCCCGGCCGGCATAACTGGGGCTATGACGGCGTGCTGCCCTATGCGCCGGATGCGGCCTATGGCACGCCAGAACAGCTCAAGGCCCTTATCGATGCCGCGCACGGGCACGGGCTCATGGTTTTCCTGGATGTCGTCTATAATCATTTCGGCCCCGACGGGAATTATCTCAACGCCTATGCGTCGGATTTCTTCACCTCGAAAGTGCACACCCCCTGGGGCGATGCCATCGATTTCACGCGCCCGCACGTGCGCCGGTTTTTCATCGAGAACGCGCTGTACTGGCTCACCGATTACCGCTTCGACGGCCTGCGTTTCGACGCCGTGCACGCGATCTCCGATGAAACGTTTCTTGTCGAAATGGCGGCGGAGATCCGCGCGAGAATCACCGATCGCCATGTTCACCTCGTGCTTGAGAACGAGAAGAACACGGCGGAACTGCTCAATCGCACCGAGGATGACGATAAATACAACGCGCAATGGAATGACGACTGGCACCATTGCCTGCACGTGCTTCTCACGGGCGAGCACGAAGGCTATTACGAGGATTTCCAGAACCCGGCGGAGCAGCTCGCCCGCGCGCTGCGTGAAGGCTTCGTGTATCAGGGAGAGCCTTCCAGACATGCCGGCGGCAAGCCGCGCGGCACCAGAAGTGCTCACTTGCCGCCTGTGGATTTCGTGATCTGCCTGCAAAACCATGATCAGATCGGCAACCGCGCGCTCGGCGAGCGGCTCACGGTGCTGGCGGACAAGGATGCGCTCAAGGCCGCCGCATTGCTGCTCCTCGCCACCCCGCAAATTCCCATGCTGTTCATGGGCGAGGAATGGGGCGAGAAAAACTCCTTTCTGTTTTTCACGGATCATCACGACGCGCTGGCCGAAGCGGTGCGAACCGGCAGGCGCAAGGAATTCGCCCATTTCAGCGCCTTCAGCGATCCGCAAAAGCGCCTCGCCATTCCCGATCCCAACGCGCCGGATAGTTTTGAGCAATCTATCCCGCGTCCCCAGTCGGCCGACCCGGAGATATTGGCGCTGTACAAAGAAGGCCTTTCGCTTCGTGCGCGGCATATCGTGCCCCGTCTGCCCGGCGCCAGGGCGGAGCGCGCGCGGGCGCTCAACCGCAAGGCCGTGGCAGCGAGCTGGAAAATGGGCGATGGCGCGCGTCTCACCGTGGCCGCCAATTTTGGTACCGAACCGATTGATTTCGAATGCGCGGCCCCCCTGCTTGCCGCCAGCGGCGGGCAACCGTATAACGGCAAGACCCTGTCAGCGCGCACCTCCTTCGTCTGGCTGGAGAAACCATGACCGCGCCGCTGCACGCGCTGGCGGAAGCCGCCGGTATCGAAATCCGCTGGCTGGATGTGTGGGGCAATCCGCAAACCGTGTCGGATGACACCCTGCGCGCGGTGCTGGCGGCGCTGGAGCTGCCGGCCGCCTCACCGGATGAAATCGCCCAAAGCCTCCGCGCCATCCACGCCGCGCAAGACGTGGCGCCGCCGCTCGTCACGGCGGATCAAGGTCGCCCGGTCACGCTTCCCGGCAAGCCCGGACCGTTCCGCTTTCTGCTGGAAAACGGCCATTGTTTCGAAGGCGAGGCGGTGGACGCGGGCGAAGGCCATGTGCAACTTCCGCCCATCCACGATACCGGCTATCACCGGCTTGCGTTCGAAGGCCGGGAGCGGACCGTCGCGGTGGCGCCGGAGCACGGGTTTTCGCTGGACGCGGCGGATCATGGCCGCAAGCTCTGGGGCCTGGCCGTGCAGCTTTACGGGTTGCGCCGGCAGAAGGATGGCGGCATCGGCGATTTCGTGGCGCTCGGGCAGCTTGCGCGTCTTGCGGCGGGCCACGGCGCGGACGCGCTGGCCATCAGCCCCGTGCACGCCCAATTCGCTATCGCCACCGAGCGCTTCAGCCCATACTCCCCCTCCAACCGGCAGGCGCTGAACGTGCTGCATATCGGCCAATCGGCTGAAGCGGAGGAGGCGGAGCTGATCGACTGGCCGCGCGCGGCCGCGGCCAAGCTCGCGGCGCTGCGCGCGGCGTATGAGGATTTCCACGATCACGCGGCACTCGCCGCCTTCCGGGGGCAGGCCGGGGAGGGCATCGTCCGTCATGCGCTGTTCGAGGCGCTTCAGGCGGCGCTCGCCTCCGGCAACGATTCCGCGAGAGACTGGCGCAACTGGCCGGAAGCCTATCGCAACCCGGAAAATCCGGCGGTCGCGCGCTTTCTGGAAGAAAACACGCATGAGGTGAATTTCCATCTCTGGCTGCAATTTCGTGCCAGGAACGAATTGCAGGCCGCCCAGCAGGCGGCGCGCGAGGCGGGCATGCCTATCGGCCTGATCTCCGATCTTGCGGTCGGCACCAACCATGCCGGCAGCGAAAGCTGGATCTATCAGGACCAGGTGCTTCGTGGCCTGGAAATCGGCGCGCCGCCCGACGCGATCAACCGCGAGGGGCAAAGCTGGGGCATTACCGCGCTTTCGCCGCACGGCCTGCGGGCGAACGGCTATGCGGCCTTCATCGAAATGCTGCGCTGTGCCATGCGGCACACCGGCGGCGTGCGGATCGACCATATCATGGGCCTCACCCGGCTCTGGGTCATTCCGCTGGGCGCGAAATCGAAGCACGGCGCTTTCC
>JAJYAF010000099.1 GCA_021779655.1 Pseudomonadota bacterium | reverse complement strand
CGAATCCACCGTGCTCGATCTCTCCCGGGAGCGGCCCGTTCTGCTGCGCCCCGGCGCCGTTCCGGCGGAAGCCCTGCTGGCCGAGACCGGCCCGCTCGCCCGCCCGACCGGGTTGGGGCCGGAATTGGGACCGGAATTGGGGCGGGAATTGGGGCGGGGAGCCGAGCCGGGAGCGGCCTTGCGCTCGCCCGGCTTGATGAGCCAGCATTACGCCCCGCGCCTGCCCTTGCGCCTGAACGCGGTGGCGGCGGGGGCGGATGCGGCGCTGCTCGCCTTCGGTCCGGCGCCGCCGGCACGTTTGCGCTTCCAGCTTTCGGAAACGATGAACCTCACCGAAGCCGCTTCGCGCCTGTTCGAGGGGCTGCACTGGCTCGACGCCGCCGCGCCTGAGCACGGCCTGTGCCGGATCGCCGCCATGCCGGTGCCCGAAACCGGCCTGGGCGCGGCCATCAACGACAGGCTGCGCCGCGCCGCCGCGCCGCCCTGACCTTCGCCTGCCGCGCGCCGCGCTTACCGCCTCCCCGCGCTGACCGCGCTTACCGCCTCCCTTTGGCCCGCGCGCGGGAGGCGAGGCCGAGCATGAACTGCCGGCAATAGGCGTGATCGGGAATATGGGTCGATTTGCATGCCGCCTCGGCCGCGAGCCCGGCGCGGATGGCCTCAAGGAGCGCCGGCTCCGGCCAGAGCGACGCCGCCCGCGCCATTGCCGCCACGCGCTTGAAAAATACCGGCGGCCGCAGGCCGGCCACCGCCTCCCGCGCGCTGGCGCCCGCGGCCATTTGTGCCGCCGCCAGCCGCAGGCGCATCAATTCCCCGAGCAGCACCCGCAAAACCGCGACCGGGGAGACGCCTTCATCGTAACAGCGCGTCATCGCCAGATCCGCCGCCGCGACCTCGCCGGTCAGCGCCGCGTCCACCGCGTCCTGGATGGAACTCTCCCTGCTATCGGTCAGCGCCGCCGTCACATCGGCAAGCCGGAGCTGCGCTTCGCGCCCCGCGTAAAGATAGAGCAGCTCCACCGCCTGGCGTATCGCCGCCTCATCGCCCGCGATGTTCGCGCCCACCCAGCTTGCGGCGTCGGGCTCGATGCGAACGCCGAGCGCCTTCAGCCGATCCGCCACGTCGCGCGGGAGCCGCGCGGCATCCACCGGATAACAGGCGATCGCCGCGGCCCCTGGGTCCTTCTCCGCCAGGGCGCGCAGCCTCGATTTCGGCGCGAGCTCGCCCGCTTCCAGAATCACCAGCGTATCCGGCGGGTTTTTCAAAATCGCCGCGACCGGCGCGGCCGCTTCATCCCCGGCGTTCTTGAGCCGCACCACGCGCCGCCCGCCGGTGAGCGATGCCGCCATCGCCTCCTCCAGCAGGCGCTCGGCATCGCCGATTTCGGCATAGCGGAACGGATCGTCCGCGCCGCCCAATACGCCTCTCGCCAGACAGGCCGCGCGCTCCGCGCTCAGGCCGGAATCCGGCCCGTAAATGAGAACGACGCCGGTACTGCCTGGGTTTTTCAGGAAATTATCGACCCGGGCGGCATCGATTTTCATCCGGTTCAGACATTGCCGGGATGGGTTTTGAAATACGCCGCGACCTGCGTGGAAATCTGCGCGGCGATCTCACCGGCGAGTTGCCGGTTTATCGTGTCCGTTTCGAGCGTGAGCGCGAAATATTGCTCGTCCACGATGTTCGCGGCATCCTCCGTGCTGGCCTCGCCCTGCGCCAGCGGCCGCGCGGGATCGCCGATCGGCGCGAGACGCCAGCTCGCGGTCGCGATGAAGCGGTTGCGGCTCGTGGAGGTGTCCTGCTGCACGCCGATGCCTTCCGTCGCGATACTGTAGCTGACGGAGAGAACGTAAAGCTCCTGGGTGGGCGCGCTGCCGCCGTCCAGCTGCGTCTGCAACGCCTCGCGCAGCATCTGCCCGGTGCGGTCGGGGATGATCCCTACCGCGACCGTGTTCATTTGCTGCTGCACGGCCGCGCCGTCATTGCCGGCGTAGAGCGGGGTGAACCCGCATCCAGCCAGGGCGCAGGCCGCGAAAGCCAGCGCCGCGCGGCGCAGCCCTTCAACCCTGGGCGACAAAGTTCACGATCCGGCCGGGCACGTAGATCTCGCGCGCGATGTTCCGGCCTTCCAATGCGCCGGCAACCGCCTGCCGGGCCAGCGCGATGGTCTCTGGGCCGGTGGCGCCCGCCGGCACGGTGATGGTGCCGCGCAGCTTGCCGTTCACCTGCACGGCGATGGTCATCTCGTCGCGCTTCAGGAGTTCGGGATCGGGCTTCGGCCAGGGCTGCATCGCGACAAGCGGCGCCGCGGGATCGAGTTTGCGGTTGATGCTCTCCGCCACATGCGGGACCATGGGCGCGATCAGCCGCGCCAGCGTCTGCATCGCCTCGAACCGCGCGGCCCGGATGCCTTCATCCTGGATGCCATCCTGATCCTTGGGGCCTTCGCCCGCCAGCGCGCCCATCAGTTCATACGCCCGCGCCACCGCCACGTTGAAGGCGAAGGTTTCCAGCGCGACCGTGACGGCCTCGATCGTGCGGTGGGTCAGTTGCCGCAACCGCCGCGCGCCGCCGCTGCCGGCCGCCGCGAGGGCGCCGCGCGGCTCGGCGGCGATCGTCTCGGCCAGCCGCGCGATGCGCTGAATGAAGCGAAACGCGCCTTGCGCCCCTGTCTCGGTCCATTCCATGTCCCGCTCCGGCGGGTTGTCCGAGAGGATGAACCACCGCGCCGTATCGGCGCCGAAACGGTCGATGATCGCGCCCGGGTCCACCGTGTTGCGCTTGGATTTCGACATCTTCTCCATCCGCCCGATCGTCACCGGACGGCCATCCGCCGTGGTGGCGCTGCCATCGGCATGCCTTGCCACCTCCTCCGGATAGAGCCAGTTGCCGTTCTCGTCCTTGTAGGATTCATGGGTGACCATGCCCTGCGTGAACAGGCCGGCAAACGGCTCGTCCAGCGCCAGCAGCCCGACCCGGTGCATCGCGCGGGTGAAGAAGCGGGCGTAAAGCAGATGCAGAATCGCATGCTCGATCCCGCCCACGTACTGATCGACCGGGAGCCAGTATTTCGTTGCGGCGTCCACCGTGGGGGTGAGCGCGCGCGGCGCGGTGAAGCGCGCGAAATACCAGGCGCTGTCCACGAAGGTGTCGAACGTGTCGGTCTCCCGCAGCGCCGGCCGGTGGCAGGCCGGGCAATGCGTGTGCTTCCAGTCTGGATGATGTTCGAGCGGATTGCCCGGCTTCTCGAAGCTCACATCGTCCGGCAGCCGCACCGGCAGGGCCTCCGCCGGCACCGGTTGCGGCCCGCAGCTTTCGCAATGGATCACCGGAATCGGGCAGCCCCAGTAGCGCTGCCGGGAAATCCCCCAATCCCGCAGCCGCCAGTTCACCACGCCCTTCCCGGCGCCCGCCTCCTCCAGCCGGGAAATGGCCGCGCGCTTCGCCGCCTGCGTGGAAAGCCCGGTCAGAAATCCGGAGGCGACGATGAATCCCGCGCCGTCCAGCGCCTTGTCGGCTACCTCCGGGGTCTCGTCCGGCGTGGGGGAAACCACCACCGGGACCGGGAGCGCGTATTTGCGCGCGAAATCCAGATCGCGCTGATCGGCGCAGGGACAGCCGAATATCGCCCCGGTGCCGTATTCCATCAGCACGAAATTCGCGATCCATACCGGGAACCGCGACCCTTCGATGAACGGGTGCCGCACATAGACGCCGGTGAAAAAACCCTCCTTCTCCGCCGCTTCGATCGCCGCTTCCGAGGTGCCGCGCTTCTCGCAGGCGGCCACGAATTCGGCCGCGTTCGCGTTGCTCGTGGCGATCGCCCGGGCGAGCGGGTGCTCCGGCGCGACCGCCAGGAAGGACATGCCAAACAGCGTATCCGGACGCGTGGTGTACACGGCGATCTCGCGCAGCCCCCCTAAGGGGGTTTCCAGCGGAAACCTCACTTCCGCGCCCTCGGAGCGGCCGATCCAGTTTTCCTGCATCAGCTTGACGCGCTCCGGCCAGCGCTCCAGCCCGGCCAGCCCCTCCAGAAGCTCCGGCGCGAAATCCGTGATCTTCAAGAACCATTGGGCAAGGTTTTTCTTCTCGACCGGCGCGCCGGAGAGCCAGCCGCGGCCGTCGATCACCTGCTCGTTCGCCAGCACGGTCTTGTCCACCGGGTCCCAGTTGACCGCGGCTAGCCGCCGCTCCACCAGGCCCGCCTTCCAGAATTCCAGGAAAATCCGCTGCTGCCGCCCGTAATATTCCGGATCGCAGGTGGCGAACTCACGCGACCAGTCGAAGGAAAGTCCCATGCGCCTGAATTCGGCGCGCATGCTGGCGATGTTGTCGTAGGTCCATTTCGCGGGGTTGATATTGCGCTGCCGCGCGGCGTTCTCGGCCGGCAGGCCGAAGGCGTCCCAGCCGATCGGGTGCAGCACGTTGTAGCCGTTCGCCCGCTTGTAGCGCGCAACAACATCGCCCAGCGTGTAGTTGCGCACATGGCCCATGTGGATCTTGCCCGACGGATAGGGAAACATTTCCAGAACGTAATATTTCGGGGCGGCCTGGGTGGGCACGTCGGCCACGGCAAAACAGTCCGCGCTCTCCCAGGCGGCCTGCCAGTAAGGCTCCGCCACGGAAAAATCGTATTTCTGCTCTGGCTTCGCTTCGGTCAGGTCGTTCACCGGCAATCTCGTGCAAGGGCTGTCCCGGGTGTTTAGACATGCGGCCCTGACATTTGCAATCTGGCGCGATCTCCGGGAGATTTCAGGCGGGCGCTGCCGCGTTCCGCCAGGCCGCCAGCGCCGCCATCTCCTCGGCGGGCATCTCCGAAACGATCGCGCGCTCGCCGAGGGTGATGGCTCCGGTGTCGCCGTCGAGCGAAAGCCAGTCGCCCTCGGCCAGGCGTTCGCCGGCCAGTTCGGCGCCGTCGGCCGTCAGTTGCAGCGCGGCGCAGCCGACGAGACAGACGCAGCCGAGCTGCCGCGCCACCACCGCGGCATGGGCCGTCGGGCCGCCGGTGGCGGTAAGGATGCCGGCGGCCACGGCGAATCCGGCCACGTCTTCGGTCGAGGTGTCATGCCGGACCAGGATCACCGGCGCGCCCGCCGCCGCCAGCGCCTGCGCGCGCCTGGGTGAAAAGACGGCCCGCCCGCTGGCGACACCGGGCGCCGCGGGGATGGCCGTGGCCAAAGGCGGCCGCTCATCGGCGAAGCGCGTCACCTTCGCCTTGTCGAGGTCGATGTTCCTGGCTCTTTCCAGCGCCTCCCCCGGAGTCAGCAGCCCTTCGGCCACGAAATCGGTCAGAAAGCGCAGCGCCGCGCGCGGGGAGCGCTTGGCCGACCGGGTTTGCAGGAAATACAGCGTGCCGCGCTCGACCGTGAACTCGATATCCTGCACGTCGCGGTATTCCAGTTCGAGCCGCCGCGCCCCCGCTTCCAGCTCGCGCGCCACATCCGGCAGCTGCGCCGCCAGCGCCCCGGCGCCACCCGTCGCGCGCCGTCCGGCCACCACGTCCTCGCCTTGCGCATCGGTGAGATAATCGACGTAAAACGCCTTGGCCCCGGTGGCGGGATTGCGCGAGAAGGCCACACCCGCGCCGGATTTGCCGCCGGCATTGCCGAACACCATCACCTGCACCGTCACCGCCGTGCCTGTCAGGTCATCCAGATGATTGAGCCGCCGGAATTCGCGGGCGCGTTCGCCTTCCCAGGAGCCGTAAACAGCGCGCGCCGCCTCTTGCAGCTGGCGCATCGGCTCTTCGGGCACCGCGCCCGCCAGGGCGCGGAACTGGCGGGCCAGACGCTCCAGCGCCTCGGAATCCAGCTCCGCCTCGCTGGCCACGCCCTCCGCCCGGATCATTTCCGCCAGCGCCGCCTCGAACAGGTCTTTCGGTTCCCCCGGCACGACCTCGGCATAGAGTTGCAGGAAGCGGCGATAGCTATCCCAGGCGAGACGCGGGTTGCCGGTAAACCCGATGAGCCCGCGCAGCGTGGTCTGGTTCAGCCCGACATCGAGAATCGTCTCCAGCATTCCCGGCATGGATTGCGCCGCGCCGGAGCGCACCGAGACGAGCAGCGGCGCACGGGCGTCTCCGAAGCGTTTGCCGGTGGCGGACTCCAGCATCTCGATTCCCCTGCGCAGCCCCTCGCCCAGCGCATGCAGCGCCGCGTCGCCGCCCGCGTTCACCCCGGCACATAGCGCCGCCGGCAGCACGAAGGCGGGCGGCACGCGCAGGCCCAGATGGCTCATCCGCCATAGCTGCGCCGCCTTGTTGCCGGCCACTTCGGGGGTCAGCGGCGTGGTGTCGCCCGGCATGCCGATCGGCAGCGGCGCGAACCGGTTCACGCCGCGAGTTCCTCGAGCACCCGGTCGCGCAAGGCGAAGGCCGCGTGTGAAAGCTGGTCGGTCGCGCTCTCCAGCGCCCGCGCCAGTTCAAGACCGAGCGTCAGCAGGCGCGGCTCCCTCTCCGCCGCCAGCAGCGCGGCAAAGGCTTCGCGCTGGCTGGTATCGGCCGCGCGCTCGGCGTTTACCACCGCGTCTATCGCCTGCAGGGCCTCGGTGGCATCGGCGCGCTGGCCTTCGGGCAAACGGGAAGCCGCCTCCACGGCGCGCACCATGGCGGAGACCGCCTCGGTCGCCACCGCGGCCAGCGGTATCAGCCGCGAGAAAGCGGGGCTGCTTCCCGGGGATTTGTCCGGGGATTTGTCCGGGGATTTGTCCGGGGATTTGTCCGGGGATGCACCCGGGGATGCACCCGGGGATGCCTGTCCCAGCAGCCAGGCGGATTCCTCCAGCGCGTCGGCGGTGTCTTCCACCGCATCGATGACATGACGCAGCATCGCCGCGCCCTGCATGTGTTCGGCCAGTTCGCGGGCCTGGGTGGTCAGCCGGTCGGCCTTCTCCTCGATGATCTTGGCGCGGCGGGCGTGGTCCCTGGCCCGCGCCGGGCTTTCCAGGCAGGCGGCCAGCCCCTCGGCAATGCAGCGCGAGAGCCCGAGATGCCGCACCAGCAGGGTGAACACGGCGCTCTCGGCGGTTTCGAACCGGCGCGCGAGATCGGCCTGAATCTCGTCGCGGATCAGCCGGGCGCTGCGCCCGGCTTCCAGCCCCTGGGCGGTGGCACGCAGCACACCGCGCAGAAAATCGGCGCAGACCGCCTCGCCCAGCACGTCGTCCAGGCGCTCGCCGTAATGGATGCGGCCCGTGGCGGCGCGCTGCACGGCGTCGTAAATCAGCTCCGCGCCGCCCAGTTCAAGAAACGCCCGGTGCCCGAAATCATGCGCCGCCGCCCAGCCGAGCATGTCGATGGCGGCTTTCTTGCCGAGGAAGATCTGCAGCGCCTTGCGCGCCTTGTTCCAGTCGATGAGGAAAACCAGGCGCGAGCCGAGATGTTCCAGGAAGGCGAGCCGTTTATCCGCGTCATTGTCGGTGAAACGGCCGTTGATGAGGTAGAACGCCGCCTCTTCCAGGCCCGCGCCCGGGCGCTCGCCGAGGGGACTCCACGCCACCTCCCAGTCGCCGAACATGTC
>JAJYAF010000098.1 GCA_021779655.1 Pseudomonadota bacterium | reverse complement strand
CCTGAGCCGGAACTGGTGAACAGGATGCTGCCGCCGCCATTTTTCTTCATGTGGGGCAGCACGTGCTTGGCGCCGAAGAAGCCGCCTTTCACATGGGTCGCGATCTGGCGGTCGAACTCCTCCTCGCTGGTCTGCTCGATGGCGCCCGCCCCGGCGATGCCCGCGTTATGCCAGAAAATGTCGATCTTGCCGAAGGCCTTGATGGCCTCGTCGGCCACCTTTTTCATCGCCGCTTCGCTGCCGGTATCCGCCTGCACGAAAACCGCCTCGCCCCGGGAGGCGATGTCCTGGGCGACCGCCTTGCCGTTCGCCTCATTGAAATCGACGACGACGATCTTCGCCCCTTCGCTGGCGAACAGCGCCGCCGCCGCCTTGCCGATACCGGAACCGGCGCCGGTGATGATGGCGACCTTACCCTGTAATTTTCCCATGACGATATCCATCCTTCCTGGTTTGTGTGGCGGGCGGTCTGCCGCCCGCATGTGTTCGCCGTCTCAGGTGATTACGAAACCGCCATCCACCGGCAGTGTCACGCCGGTGATCGCGGCGGCATCGTCCGAGCACAGGAACAACGCCGCCCGTGCGATTTCCTCCGGCTGAATGACGCGCGAAATAGGCATTCGCGCCATAAAGGCTTTTTCGAGTTCCTCCGGTGCGATCAGCTCCGGATTGCGGTTCATGAAAGCGGGAAAAAGCGGCGTCTGCACCGGTCCCGGACAGATGGAATTGGCGCGGATGTTATGCTTGCCATAGGCCATGGCGATGCACTCGGCCAGCATGCGCAGGCCGATCTTGGCGATGGAATAGCTGGGCGAGGCGGGCGAGGGTTTGACGCCTGAAACCGAACTCGTGAACAGGATGCTGCCGCTGCCATTTTTCTTCATGTGGGGCAGCACATGCTTGGCGCCGAAGAAGCCGCCTTTCACATGGGTCGCGATCTGGCGGTCGAACTCCGCCTCGCTGGTCTGCTCGATGGCGCCCGCCCCGGCGATGCCCGCATTATGCCAGAAAATGTCGATCTTGCCGAAGGCCTTGATGGCCTCGTCGGCCACCGTCTTCATCGCCGCTTCGCTGCCGGTATCCGCCTGCACGAAAACCGCCTCGCCCCGCGCGGAAATCTCCCGGGCCGCCGCCTTGCCGTGCGCCTCATTGAAATCCACGACGACGAGCTTCGCCCCTTCGCTGGCGAACAGCACCGCCGCCGCCTTGCCGATACCGGAACCGGCACCGGTGATGATGGCGACCTTATCCTGTAATTTTTTCATATTTCCGTCCCGACATGTCTATTGGTTCAGCTTTGTTGGTTCAACCGAGCGGGCCGCTTGCCATGCCCGGCAAGCGGCATTTCCGGATTTCAAGCGTAGGGATAGGGATATTTTCCGCTCAGGCTTATCATGGTCACTCTGGGCTCGGTATATTCCTGGAGCCCCTCAGGGCCGTTTTCGCGGCCGATTCCGCTCAGCTTGAAGCCACCATAGGGCAGGCGCGGATCAAGGATGCGGAACGTGTTCACCCACACGGTGCCGGTTTTGATCGCGTTGGAAACGCGGTGGGCGCGTCCCAGATCCCGCGTCCACAGGCCGGCGGTCAATCCGTATTCGGTGCCGTTGGCGATTGCGATGGCTTCTTCCTCGTCATCGAAGGGAATCATCGCGACGACGGGACCGAAAATCTCCTCCTGGGCAATGCGCATGTCGTTCCGGACATTGGCGAAAACCGTGGGGGTGACGAAGAAACCGTTCTCCAGTCCCGGCTCCGTCAGGCGGCGTCCGCCCGTTACCAGCTCGGCTCCTTCCGAACGGCCGATCTCGATGTAGCGCAGGGTTTTTTCGAGTTGCGCGCGGTGGGTCTGCGGCCCGATATGGGTCGTCGCCTCGTGCGGGTTGCCCACACGCAGCTTCTCGGCGCGCTGGCGTACCTCCGCCACCATCCGGTCATAAAGCTTGCGCTGGACCAGAATGCGCGAGCCGAGCGTGCAGCTTTGTCCACAGGCCATGAATCCCGCATGGGAAACCGCGTTGGTCGCCTGTTCGATATCGGCATCGTCGAAGACGATGTGCGCCGCCTTGCCGCCGCACTCGAACGACACGCGTTTGAGGTTCTCCGCGCCGGCGCGCATGATATCCTGGGCGATGCGGTGGTGGCCGGTGAAGGCCAGCTTGTCCACGCCGGGATGCGCCGCGAGATGCGCTCCCGCCACCGTGCCATGACCCGGCACGACGTTGACCACGCCTTTGGGGAACCCGGCCTGCTCGATCAATTTCGCGAATTCGTACATGGTTACCGGCGTATGCTCGGCAGGCTTGACAACCATGGTGCAGCCCGCGGCAAGGGCGGGAGCCAGCTTCATCGTCGTCACCAGTGTCGGCGCGTTCCACGGCACGATAGCGCCGACAACGCCGATCGGCACCCGGGTCGTATAGGCAACGGTGTCCGGATTCATCGGGATCATGCGGCCTTCGATCTTGTCGGCCATCCCGGCGAAATAATAATACCATTGCGCCTCGATCGCGATATTGGCGCTCGTCTCCCGCAAGGGCCGGCCGTTATCATAGGTTTCCAGCTTGGCGATGCGGGCGGCGTTCTCCTCCACCAGCGCGGCGAGTTTGCGCAAAAGCGCGGCGCGCTCCGTCGGAGTCGTGCGGCTCCATGGTCCCTTCAACGCGGCGTTGGCGGCATCAACCGCGCGGTCGATGTCGCGCTTGCCGCCGAACGCGGTCATCGCCCAGGGCGCGCCGGTCGTCGGGTCGATCGAGGCCGCCTGTTCGCCATCCAGAGGGGCGACCCACTCGCCTCCGATGAACAGCTTGTCCTGAACATAAGAAATGGACTGGTCCATGGGCGGTTTCCTCTTTTACCTGTTTCTGTTCACTTGAACGGTTCCCGCCATCCGGCGGTATCGGGTTCGAACAATACACATTGTCCGAGAGTTTCGGGAAAATTTTGTCCACCCGGAACGGGCGTTTCGGAAATACACCCATGCGCGCCACGCGGGCACCGGCGCGCGCCCAGGCGGGCCGTGCTCACGCCTGCGGTTCCACATGAAGCAGGATCACGCCTTCGCTCACCCGGGCGCCGGGAGCGACGCCGAGTCCGGCAACGATGCCATCGCAAGGCGCGGTGAGAGTCATTTCCATCTTCATGGCCTCCATCACCAGAAGCGGCGCGCCTTTCTGGACGAAATCCCCGTTGCCGACCATTACGGAGAGAATATGCCCAGGCATCGGCGCGAGCACGAGGCCACCGCTTTCCGCGCCCTGATCACCCGCGTCGTCGGCAAGCCAATCGGAAAAGGCAAAGGCGCGGCCTTGGGCGAACACCACGATCTCGTCCCGGCTCTGGATGACGGAAAGGCTGGAGGTCAGCGCATCGGGCGACAGCGGAACATCGTATAACTGGTCCTGACACCGCAGCCGCACCGCGATGCGCGGCGGGGCATTGAGGCGAAACCCCCGCAAAGGCGGTTCAACCGGCTCGCGCGCCAGCCGGCGCAAGGCCGCGGCGCGCAGCACCGCAGCATCGGGCTCGGGCGAGCCCAGCAACTCCGCCAGATGCGTCTCGATGAACCCGGTATCCAGCGCCTGGGCATCGAGCGCCTGGGCATCGAGCGCCTGGGCATTGAGCGCCTGGGCCAGAAACGCCGGATGCCGGAGCGTCCGCGCGAGGAACGCGGCGTTGGTTTTCACCGGCCAGGCCTCCGTGCCGGCGCAGGCTTTCGCCAGAACCCGCGCCGCTGCTTCGCGGCTTGGGCCATGGGCGATCAGCTTGGCGATCATCGGGTCGTAGAACGCGCTCACCTCGCTTCCCTCCGCGACCGCGCTGTCCGCCCGAACCGCCCGTGAATCCATGCGGAAATGGCTGAGCGTGCCGGTAGAGGGCAGGAATCCGGTATCCGGGTTCTCGGCGTAAAGGCGGGCCTCGATGGCATGGCCCCGCATCGCGATCTCCTCCTGGCGGAGCGGCAGCGGTTCGCCGGCGGCAACCCGCAACTGCCATTCAACCAGATCCAGGCCGGTGATGGCTTCCGTTACCGGATGTTCCACCTGCAGCCGCGTGTTCATCTCCATGAACCATATGCGATCGGCGCGCAGCGCGTCGGAGGCATCGGCGATGAATTCAACCGTTCCCGCGCCCTCATACCGCACCGCCCGCGCGGACCGGATCGCGGCGGCGCAAATCGTCTCGCGCACTTCCGGTGTCATGCCCGGCGCCGGCGCTTCCTCGATTACTTTCTGATGGCGGCGCTGCAGCGAACAGTCGCGTTCATAGAGATGCACGATATTGCCGTGGGAATCGCCGAATATCTGGATCTCGATATGCCGCGCGCGGGTGAGATAGATTTCCAGCAGCACCCGGTCATCGCCGAAAGCGGCCATTGCCTCCCGTTTGCAGGCGGCCAGCGCGGCGGGCAGATCCTCCTGGCGGTCCACCCGGCGCATGCCCTTGCCGCCGCCACCCGCCACCGCCTTGATCAGCAGCGGGAAGCCGATCCGCTCAGCCTCCTGTTCCAGCCGCGTCCCGGACTGATCCTCCCCCATATAGCCGGGCGTGACCGGCACGCCGGCCTGTTGCATCAGCGCCTTGGCCGCGTCCTTCAGCCCCATCGCCCGGATGGCAGCGGGCGGCGGTCCTACCCAGATCAGCCCGGCGTCCAGCACGGCCTGAGCGAAATCGGCGTTTTCGGAAAGAAAGCCGTAGCCCGGATGGATCGCCTCGGCCCCGCCGCGCCGCGCCGCTTCCAGCAATTTATCGGGGCGGAGATAGCTCTCGCGTGCCGGCGCCGGCCCGATGGGCAGGGCTTCATCCGCCTCGGCCACGAAGGGCGCCCTGGCATCGGCTTCGGAATATACCGCGACAGTGCGCAGCCCCAGCCGCTTCGCGGTGCGGATCACCCGGCTTGCGATCTCGCCGCGATTGGCGATGAGCAGGGAGGAAAACATGCGGGTCACATCCGGAACAGGCCAAAGCGGGGCCGTGCCTCGACCGGCGCGTTGAGCGCGGCGGAAATCGCCAGGCCAAGCACATCGCGCGTCTGTGCCGGATCGATGATGCCGTCATCCCATAGCCGCGCGGTGGCGAAATACGGATTGCCCTCGGCTTCATAGCGCGCGCGGACCGGCGCCTTGAACGCGGCCTCCTCCTCGGCCGGCCAGGCGCCACCCTTGGCTTCGATATTGTCCCGCCGGACGGTGGCAAGCACGCTCGCCGCCTGTTCCCCGCCCATCACCGAAATACGGGAATTGGGCCAGCTGAACAGAAAGCGCGGGCCATAGGCGCGACCGCACATGCCATAATTCCCGGCGCCGAAACTGCCGCCGACCAGCACCGTGAATTTCGGCACGCTGGCGGTGGCGACGGCGGTGACCATCTTGGCGCCATCCTTGGCGATGCCGCCCGCTTCGTATTTGCCGCCCACCATGAAGCCCGAGATGTTTTGCAGAAACAGGAGCGGCGTGCGGCGCTGGCAGGCGAGTTCGATGAAATGCGCCGCCTTCTGCGCGCTTTCGGAGAACAGCACGCCGTTATTGGCGAGTACCGCCACGGGATAGCCCCAGATGCGGGCGAAACCGGTGACAAGCGTTGTACCATAGAGCGGCTTGAATTCATGCAGCTCGGACCCGTCGACGATCCGTGCAATCACCTCTCGCACATCATAAGGCGCCCGGACATCCGGCGGCACGATGCCATAGAGTTCTTCCGCCGGATAATGCGGCGGCTTCGGCGGCGCGATATCGAGATCGGGCTGCTTGCGCGTGTTGAGCCGCGCCACGATGCCGCGCAGGATCAGCAGGGCGTGGTCGTCATCCACCGCGACATGATCCACCACGCCCGAGCGCCTTCCATGCGTGTCGGCCCCGCCCAGCTCCGTCGCGGAAATAACCTCGCCGGTTGCCGCCTTCACCAGGGGCGGGCCGCCCAGAAAAATCGCCCCCTGGCTTTCATTCCCCCGCCCGCGCACGATCACGGTTTCATCGGACATCGCCGGGACATAGGCGCCTCCGGCCGTGGAAAACCCCATCACGCAGGCGATCTGCGAAATGCCGAGCGCGCTCATATTCGCCTGGTTGAAAAAAATCCGGCCGAAATGCTCCCGGTCGGGGAACACTTCCGCCTGGTGCGGCAAATTGGCGCCGCCGGAATCCACGAGGTAGAGACAGGGCAGGCGGTTTTCCTGGGCGATCTCCTGCGCCCGCAAATGCTTCTTCACGGTGAGCGGGAAATAAACACCGCCTTTCACCGTGGCGTCGTTGGCGACGATCATCACCTCCCGTCCGCTGACCCGGCCGATGCCGCAGATCAGACCGGCGCCCGGCGCCTCCCCGTCATACATGCCGTTGGCGGCCAACTGGCCGATTTCAAGCAACGGCGCACCGGGATCGAGCAGCCGCTCCACGCGGTCGCGCGGGAGCAGCTTGCCGCGTGCCTGGTGGCGCTCGCGCACCGCAAGCGGTCCGCCCAGCGCCGCTTCCGCGACTTTCGCCCGAAGTTCGGCAACCAGGGCGCGATGGTGCCGGGCATTGCGCCGGAAGTTTTCCGATCCGGGATCGGCCGCGCTGCTCAGCCGCGTCATGCCTTCACCGGCTCCCGGGTGAACGCGCTTGGGCATGTCCGCAAGATCGCCTGCCCGGGCCAGGGCCCGGATGGCGTGGCCTTAAGGCCGAACTCCATTTCCACGCCCAGGCTCATGCGCCCGCTCCCCACTAGATCGGCTGCTTTGCGCAGCGCGGGGAGATTGAGCGCGAATGGCGCTCAGATCAATAGCCCCGCAGCGATCGGCGAGGCCGTCTTATACCAGCCCGCCAATTGATTGACTCCTCCAGATAGGTGGCGGGCTGGTATAAGGCTTTGATTTCGCGCGCGGCCGCCCCACCAACCCCGCGCGCATACCAATCCGCATTTTTGCGGATTGGTATTATACCAGCCCGCCAATTCATTGACTCTATCAGACAGGTGCGTTTTCGCGGATTGGTATTAGGGCCAGGATAATGGCCGGGAACGTATTGCGAAATTCTTTGATTCCTGCCAGCGATGGTTGTAAAGGCAAGGTAAGCAATCGCTTAGATTAGTCTATTTTATGATACGACTGGCATAAGTTTGGGAACCCATGAGCGGCAGCATCATCTCCTCGATTGTTACAAGCGGCGTTAACCTGGGCTATAATGTCGTGAGCCCGCTGAGTATCACGGCCGCCGGCACGGTCGATAACGCCAATGGATACGGCATCCTGATTTCCAGTGGTGTTGCCGGCACCGTGACCAATAGCGGCGCGGTGATCGGCAGCAGCGACGGAATTTATGTCGGTCAGGCTAACGCGACCATAATCAACCACTCCTTGATCGAAGGCGGTGTGGCCGGTATCAAGGTGGCGAACTCGGTATATGGCGGGGTGCGGATCGACAATTCCGGAACGCTGTCCGGGGAATTCGGTGTTCTTGGCTCGGACGCTGATCTGTTCAATTACCGCTTGATTTCCGCGACCAATATCGGGATCAAGCTCACCGGCTCCACCATTACGAATACCGGCACGGTCACCGCGCAGAGCGGCGTGTATCTGGCTGGCGGGACGCTCGCCAACCATGGCGTCATCGCGGCG
>JAJYAF010000097.1 GCA_021779655.1 Pseudomonadota bacterium | reverse complement strand
GACCTGGTTGAGTGGCAGTTGCGGGTCGCGGCCGGCGAGCCGCTGCCGCTGCGCCAGGACGAGATCGCGCTGCGGGGCCATGCCATCGAGGCCCGCCTCTACGCCGAAAACCCGGATACCGGCTTCCTTCCCTCGACCGGCACGCTCAGCCATTTCCGCTTGGATGCGCAAGCGGTTCGGGTGGACAGCGCGGTCTCCGAAGGGGGCGAGGTGAGCGCGTTCTACGACCCGATGATCGCCAAGCTGATCGCGCATGGCCCCAGCCGCGAAGCGGCGGCGCGGCTTCTGGCGAAGGCCTGCGCCAGCACCGAAGCGTGGCCGGTGAGAACCAACGCCGCGTTCCTTGCGCGGGCGCTTCGGCATCCGGCATTTCTGGCGAAGGCGCTGGATACCGGATTTATCGAGACTCATCTGGCCGAACTGCTGGGCGCGCCCGAGCCCGACGCGGCCGTGCTTCGCGCCGCGGCCTTGCACCGGCTGGCGCGCGAGCCGGTTGAACCGCCGTTGCGGGGATTTCGCCTCAATGCCCCGCCGCGCATCGCGGCGCGGCTGCGGTATCAGGGGCGTTTGCACGATATCTTGCTGTCGCCCGATGCACCGCCCTCCAGCCTTTCCGTCATCCAGAGCCGGGACGAGATCGTGGTGTTCGCGCAAGGCAGCGCCTTTGCCTTCGCCGATTGGCTTGCCGATGGCGCCGGGGATGAGGGCGCGGAGAGCGGTGGCCTCGTGCTCGCGCCGATGCCCGGGCATATTCTCTCCGTAATGGTCGGCAATGGAGATTTCGTCACGAAGGGCGCGCCGCTTCTGGTGATGGAGGCCATGAAGATGGAAATGACTCTCACCGCGCCCTGTGACGGCATCGTCGCGGAACTCAACGCCGTTCCCGGCGCACGGGTGAGCGAAGGCACGACCCTGCTTCACGTGGAACCGCGCGCATGAGCGCACCGGCGGGGCTGCCCGCATCCTTTCAATCATCGCGGAAGCCGTTCGCTTCCGCCTTCAACCTGGGGGAGTTAAACCATGCAACTGAAAAACAAGCTTGCCGCCATCACCGCCGCCGGGTCCGGCATGGGCCGCGCCGCCGTGAAATTGTTTTCGCAGGAGGGCGCGCGGGTCGCCGCCATCGATATCAACAAGGAGGCGCTCGCCTCGCTCAAAACGGAAATGAAAGAATCCGGTTTTGAAATCGTTACGATCGTCGCGGATCTCTGCACCGAGGCGGGCGCGCGAGACAGCCTCAACCAGGCGGCCGCGGCGCTGGGCGGTCTTGATATTCTCTGGGCCCATGCGGGTCTTCCCGGCCCGGCCGGAATCGAGGGCGTGGATATGCAGGCCTTCCGCAAATCCATGGCGATCAATGTGGACGCGGCGGTAATCGGCGCGGGCGAGGCGGTGCGCTATATGCGGCAGCGCGGCGGTGGTTCCATCATCTTCACCGCCTCCATATCGGGCCTCGTCGGCTCGATGTTCAGCCCGCTTTATTCCGTTGCCAAATTCGGCATCGTCGGATTAACGAAGTCGCTGTGTCAGACTTTCGCGCCCGACAATGTGCGGGTCAATGCGATCTGCCCCGGCCTTACCGACACGCCGATGTGCTTCGAATTTACCAGCCGCAAGGGCGACCCGGAGGAGGCGGCGCGCAACCGTGAAATGATTACCAACGCCGTCCCGCTCAAACGGCTCGGCCGGCCGGAGGATATGGCCCAGGCGGCGCTTTGGCTCGCCTCCGACGCCTCCTCCTATGTCACGGGCGTGGCGCTTGCCGTGGATGGCGGCTTCACCGCGAAATAGGCCCGCCACCTGTCTGGAAGAGACAATCAATTGGCGGGCTGGTATAACGCAAGCCCTTCAACAAGCGCTATCGCTGGGAGACCATCATTTCTCCCCGCGTAAGGAGCGCATCGCGCGCTTTCGCATCCGGCAGAGAGGCGAGGACGCCAAAGCCGGTTACCGCGTGGGCACCGCAGGCGGCAGCGCAACGAAGGCTCTCAGCCCAGTTCAGGCCGGAGACCAAGGAAAGGGCGAGGCCGCCCATAAACGCATCGCCCGCGCCGATCGTATCGATCGTTCGCACGGCGAAGGCGGGCTGCGCCAGCGGCGGTAGTTCCGGACGAAAAGCAACCGCTCCCGCCGCGCCGCCGGTCACCACCACCGCGCTTGTGCCCGCCCGAAAAACCGGCGCGAGCCGATCCCCCCATGCAAGGAGGGATGCCAACCCGTCCCGGCAGCCCGTTGGCTCATGCCCGGTCAGATGGGCGGCTTCGGTCTCGTTGACAACCAGGATATCCGTGAGAGCCGCAACCCGCGGATGGATCGGCCGAAAGGGAGAAGGGTTGAGAAAGGTCGTTGTCCCGTTCCTGCGAGCCAGGGCGAAGCCGGCCGCGATGGCTTCATCGCCGATCTCGAATTGGGCGATGATTGCCTGCGTCGTAAGCAGACGCGATGTCGCCGCCTCAACGTGGTTCGCCGAAAGAAGCGCGTTGACCCCGGGGTGCACCGCGATCCAATTCTCCCCGGCGCTATTGATGAATCCAACCCCCGCGCCGGTCTGCCCGGCGATGCGGAGCAGTAACTGGCTGGAAAGTCCCTCCGCGGCGAGGGCGGTGTCCGCGAGCGTTGCAAAATGGTCATCGCCCACCGCCAGCAGTCCGTCCACCTCAGCGCCCAGACGGCGGATCGCCGCCGCGCAATTGAAACCTTTGCCCCCCGCCTCTAATTTGAAGCTATGCGCCCGCAATGTTTCTCCGGCGCGTGGAATGCGGTCGACCTTTACCGTGCAGGCGGCTACAAAGCTTCCAAGCACAAAGATTCGAGGTGGGATCATGGTGATTTCTATGGTTTGTCAGCGATATTGAGCCGCCACAATCTTATTTGGAGTGCAAAGGGTCGTTAACGGATGAACGACAGTATCAGGCGGCTGCAAAGGGTGCCACCTGTTTCTCTGCGGGAAAGCCACTGGTCCGATCCACCGGTGCATAAGATGCTGCATTTACGGCGAGACACCGCCATGCCCCTCTATCAGCAGATCGAACAGCAGCTTGGCGCGCTCATTGCCGATGGCCGCATCGCCCGAGGCTCGACCCTGCCGGCCGAACGGCAGCTAGCGGAACTCCTGGGCGTTAGCCGCGGCACCGTCCAGCAATGCTACAACAACTTGCGTGAGCGGGGAATCATCCGCGGGCATGGCCGCCATGGCTCTATCGTGGAAAGCGGGACCGGCAGTTTGATGCCGAACAAGGAGCCGCTGCGTGGCTTCACCGAGGAAATGGAGGGGTTGGGCCGGATACCCAGTTCACGCGTGCTCGAGCACGAAATCGTCGCTGACCGTTTGATTGCGTCTATTTTCGACCTCCCGTCCGAAGCCCAGTTCCTGAAACTCGTGCGTGTCCGCCTGGCCGATAAAAAGCCGGTTTCCTTGGAATCGGCCTGGTACTGCCTGCAGGCGGTGCCTTCGCTCCGCACCGTTGATCCGGATGGATCGATCTACCGGCAGCTCGCGGAGCTGGGCACGCCTCTCTCCTATTGCGACCAGACCATCGAACCCGTGCTGCCCTCCGGGGAAGAAATGGAGATATTCGACTTTGGGTCGCCGGTTCCTTGCCTGCTGATCAAGCGCCACAGCTATCTGCCCGGCGGCATCATGGTTGAATATGTTGAAGGCGTCTTTCGCGGCGACACCTACATTTACCGCCAGCGGTTGGAAATGTAACGGTCGCCGGGTGAGGAAATAACCCACCCTTTCAAAAAACCGGGCTTCAGGGGGGCAGGATGGTCTCCGGCGCGCGCGCGCGTTGCCCGGACTCGTCAAGCGCATCCACTGCTCTTCCCAGGAGCCGAACATTATAGGCAAGGCGCGCATTGTGCGGATCGCCCTCCAAGGCCGCTTCGGCATGGCGAAGGGCCGCGGCGGGCTTTCCGATATGCCAGGCCGCAACAGCCGCAAGGTCATGCGGATCTACGCGCGCACTCTTGCGGTTATCGGCATTGCTGCTTGGCTTGTCCGAGAAGGTCAACGCGCGGCACGCAACATCATAACATTCCTGCCACTGGCCGTAGCGGTAAAGGGCCGTGGCGAGGGTGACCCAGGGATGCCGGGTTTTCGGCGCAGGCTCCGTTGCGGCACGATAGAAACGCAAGGCCCCGGCGACGTCTCCGGCGTGGTCACGGCATCGCGCGAGAATGGTCTGCGCCGTAATTCTCTGCTCCGGCCAGTTGCCTCTCGGCAGCGCGAAGTAACGCCGGAGCTCCAGCTCCGCCAATTCGTATTTGCCGGCAAAGAAATATTCGCGCCCCAACGTGAAGGCGTCGCGCGCGTTGAACGGGTCTTCCTGCACGCAGAATTCCAGAAGCGGCAGATATTGCGAGCGGGATTTTTCGCGGTCCGGCCAATGGTCGATGCGAAAATGCCTGAAAGTGACGTGATTCTCGACAATGCGCAAATCCGGAAACACCGCTTCGTGGCAGGCATGACGCCAGGTATAGCCGTAGCGCGCATGAACCTTGTCCTGCCAGAATTCATTATCCGGCGAACCATCCGGCAAATGCGAAAAGGCGTAAAGATAATGTCCGCGGGTGGTGACGCCCGGCACCCAGCGCGCCTCGATCTCATCGCGCCAGCCCGAGACGAGCATTTCGTCCAGATCGAGCGCAATACAAACGTCGAGATCCGGTGGCAGCAGCGCGAGGCTGACATTGCGTGCCACGTCGAACCGCCAGGGCTTGATGGAGATTGAATGAACGGTGGCGCCGCCTGCCCGCAGCGCTTCCACCGTGCCGTCCGTGCTACCGGTATCGCAGACGATGATCTCATCCGCTGCTGCGCAGGTTTCAAGGAAGCGGGAGACGTGTTTGATCTCATTCAACGCAATGGCATAGATCGCGATGCGCATGGCGCCTAGCCCATCTTCAAATCACGCCCGGAACCGCATTCGGCCCAACCGGCACCGCTGGATCCGCCGCACGCTCTCGCAGCGCGTTAAAATATTTGCTCATCGAATCGAGTTTTCTGGCGTTATTGACCTTGTGATTGAAGTTGACGAAGATGAAATGACGGGTCGTTGCATCGGGCTGGTTGTGATTCAGAACTTGAACGTATCGGTTCAAAAACTCTGGCTGACAAGCGGCGATTTTCTGCACGACATAGCTTGCCGCAGCCTGTTCGGCGGAACGCAGCCGCTCGTTACCGTGGATCTGATATTGCGCCATCACCGCCAGGATCAGCGGGAAGATGCGCTCTGCCTCCGCGATGCGGGTAAATCCGATCAGACCGGTATTGACACCGCTGATACGCCCCGACCAGTCCGGGTCCATCATGAAAATCGGACGGCCGTACCAATTTTGCATCTCCTCCGCCACCGCCTGGATATTGCGCGTGTCATGATATTCGCAGGCGAAGCAGATGCCGTCCTGCTGCACCAGATCGGCCAGCAAGGGCTCTACCGGGGCGGCGGCGATGATGTTGCAATCCGCGTACAGAATTGGCTGAAACTCAGCCAAGCTATGCCCGGCGACGCGATACCTTGCCGTCGCGAATTCCGCGGCGCTGGCATAGTCCAGCTTCAACACGCTGGTTCGCGGCCGGATCGCGGCAGGCGTGATGCGCGCGATCTCCGCCGCCTCACGGTCCGAGAGGATCAGAATATGCCCGTCATACGCGCCGAATAGTTCAAGCGATTCCAGGAACATCGTCAGCATGGCGAAGACGAGGTCATCGCCGGAGGCGCAGAGATAAATCAGCGGCCGGTAAAGCCGGGCGCGGCCAACCAGAAAATCCCCATACTGGAAGATGATCTCCCCAGGAGTGTGGACGGAGGATCGCCAGATGCGGGGAAAGGCGATATCTGCCCGCGCGAGCGCAATATCGCAGCCGCAGACGCGCAGAATGAACCCTCCCAGCAACTCGGCCATTGCCGGTGGCCGTGATTTGGCAAGCGACAGCGCCATCGCCCAGCGATGGCGCGTGACATAAAGCAGATCGGCGTATTGTCTATCGTTCAGGAGCAGAAACAGCCCGGCCTCGCCAATGCCCGTTTCGGTAAAACTGATTGTTCCATCTGGCGCGCTGTTCAAGAAACCCTCCGTCGCGCGGAGACGGATCACATTTTGCTTCGGCTGGCGCTGCCAGTTGACTGTCCATTCGCCGATCCCCGGCCCCTCCAGCCGCAGCGTTTCGCCGTCCGGCCGAATGATAAGATCGCGCTCAGGTCCCGCCGGCCGCTCCCCGATACCGGGACCGTGGGCCAGCCCGGCAGGCGTAGCATGGAGGCGCGAGCCGCTATGGGTCAGCAGGACCGGCATCAGCAGTGCGAGGCGGTTTCACCGGTCATCACCCGCCCGATCCTAAACACGCCTATAAGAATGTCCAGCGGCGAGGCGTTTTTTGGCACGCGCTCTGGTTCCGCGGAGGCGCGCACTGCAACGCATCCCCATAATCAGCCGGCATGCGAAATCAATTTAGCGGCCACGGAGACCAGGTTTGCCGGTTGATCCTGCATCAGCAAGCTGGCGGCAAGGCCCGCAACCGGCGGCTTCTGCGGATCGATCGGCAATTTCATCTCGGCTGCCGAAAACCCGGTAGCGGAAGAACCGATGCCGTGAATCTCCGGAGGCGCGGAAGCGGCGTGCGCGAGAATTTGTCCGAACGAACCGCTGGTCTTTGCCTCCGTCGGCGGTGCCAGGAAGGTCATCTGCTGGGCTTCGCTGCCCGTTACCGGGTCAATGATAACCACCTGGTCCAGGGCGTTGGTGGTTATCGAAAAACCGTGGCCGAGATAATTTTCGCCGCTATTCAGCTTGAGCTTCTCAAGCTTGCCGTTCAAATCCAGCGTCAACGTGTTGCCGGCGCCGAGTGTCGCCGTATCGTGTCCCGCGGCGTAGGTGAAGCTGGTGAGCACGATCTCGTCGCCACTGGCCCCGTTCAAATCGAATCCGGAAATGATGACATCCGGCATCACTGTTCCGGCCAGTGAGAGCACCGCGTGTGATCCCGCGAAGTTGAGACCGCCGCCCAGCTTGCCGGTGGCGCCCACCACCACCGTGCCGCCGCCCTCGATGGTGCTGTTGAAAGCGGTGGCGCCCAACTCGACGTATTCCGTGCCTCCGGAGCCGATGGTGGTATCGTTGCTATAGCCTCCGAGGCCAATGATCTGCTTGCCGCCCGGCCCCACCGTCGTGTTGATTGCCGCCCCCGCCACGGCCTGCAGGCCGCCGGAGCCGATGGTGGTATTGGTCATGCTGCTGCCTGGCAGCGCGGCGGCAACGCCATTCGCCCCGATGGTGGTGTGGTTCGCCGTACCGCCCGGATTGAGCAAGACCGAGCCGCCACTGCTCACGGTGAGGTTATTAGCGGGCTGCCCGGAGGAGATGGTGATTCCCCCGCTGATGGTTCCGGCATTGCTCACGGCGACGGAAACGGGTGATGCCTTGCCGCCGAGGCTGTCGGAAGCCGTGAGCACGATCATGTCCGCGCCAGCAGTAAGGTCGGTATCGGTAAGCGTTTTCAGTTCGGCATTCACCTGGGCGAGCGAGCCGGAGAGGGTGAGCGCCTCGCTGCCGGAGCCGGTGACACCTGTGCCGGTGGCAGACAATAGCCCGTGGCTGTCCGTCAGTTTAACGGTGAAGG
>JAJYAF010000096.1 GCA_021779655.1 Pseudomonadota bacterium | reverse complement strand
GCGGCGACGACGGCCGGGAGTTCCTATTTCATCTGGCTCAATCGCGGCAAGGAATCGGTGGTGCTCGATCTGGCGCAGGCCGAGGCGCGCGAGCAGCTGCGCGCGATCATCGCGCGGGCCGATGTGCTGATCCAGAACCTGAAGCCAGGGGCGATGGCGCGGCTCGGGCTTTCCATCGAATCCCTTCGCGCCGCATATCCCCGGCTGATCTGCTGCTCCATTACCGGCTATGGCGATGAAGGGCCGCTGGCCAGCCGCAAGGCCTATGATCTGCTCATCCAGGCGGAATCGGGGCTGGCTTCCATTACCGGGGGGCCGGAAGCGCCGGCGCGGGTGGGTATTTCGGTGGTCGATATCTCCACCGGAATCACCGCGCAGACCGCCATTCTGGAAGCGCTGATCGGACGCGGCCGCACCGGCGAGGGCGCGGATATCCGCATCTCGATGTTCGATGTCATGGCGGACTGGATGGCCGTGCCGCTGTACAATGCCGAGCAGGGCAATCCGCCCAGGCGTTCCGGCCTCTCGCATACCTCCATCGCCCCTTACGGCGTGTTTTCCACGGCGGATGGGGCGGAAGTTCTCATCTCCATTCAGAACGAGCGGGAATGGAAGGCGTTCTGCGCGGGCGTGCCGGGACTCGGCTGGATGGCGTCCGATCCGCGTTTTACCAACACCGTGCTGCGCGTGGCCAACCGGGCCGAGACCGACGCCGCCGTGGCGGCGGCCTTCGGCGCGCTGTCCGCCTCCGAACTGGTGGCTTACCTGGCCAAGGCCGATATCGCCTTTGCCCAGGTGAACGACATGGATGCGCTCTCCCGCCACCCGCATCTGCGGCGGATGACGGTAAAAAGCGCGGCGGGAGAAATCTCGTTTCCCGCGCCGGCGCCGATCGTGCGGGGCGCCGAGCGGAATTATGGGCCGGTGCCCTCGCTCGGCGAGCATACCGAGGCCGTGCTGGCGGAATTCCGCGAAAAAAAATGACAAGGGGCTGATGCCATGGATCTCGGGTTGAAGGATAAGGTGGCGATCGTTACCGGATCGGGGCGGGGGATCGGCGCGGTTACCGCGCGCGCCCTCGCCGAGGAAGGCGCGAAGGTCGTCATTACCGACATCAACCCGGAGACCACCGAGGCCACGCGGGCCGCCCTGGTTGCCGATGGCTATGCGGCCATCGGCGTTCCCTGCGACGTGCGCGACAAAGCCAGCGTGGCGGCGATGGTGGAAAAAGCCGCCGGGGCGTTCGGCACGGTTCATGTCCTCGTCAACAATGCCGGCTTCCCGCGCGACAACTACATTGGCAGAATGCCGGAGGAGGACTGGGACGCGGTTATCGAGGTCATCCTCAAGGGCGCGTATCTCTGCTCGGCGGCCGTGACGCCTTACATGATGCGCCAGAAATACGGGCGGATCGTGAATATCTCCTCGCGCGCCTATCTGGGCAATCCGGGCCAGACCAATTATTCCGCCGCCAAGGCGGGTATCATCGGCTTCACGCGCGCGCTCGGGATCGAGCAGGGGCGCTTCAATGTCACGGTCAACGCCATCGCGCCGGGCTTTATCGCCACCGAGATGATCGCCGCCCTGCCCCATTACGAGAAAATCAAGGAGCGGGCACTGGCGATGAACACCGTGCCGCGTTTGGGAACCGAGCGCGATATCGCCAACGGGGTGCTGTTCCTGGTCTCCGAGGCGGCGGGATATATCTCGGGCGAGACGCTGCACATCACCGGCGGAAGGTATGGCTGAAATTCCGGCCCCGGAAGGGCTGAGCAGCGAGACGGCAATCCTGCGCGAGAGCATTCGCGCGTTCTTCGGCAAAAACCTCTCCGAATCGCGCATCGCGGAAAGCGAGGCGCGGGGCGCGTTTCCCTGGGAACTCATCGGGCAGTTGCGGGAATTCGGCTATGTGGGCGGGCTGCTGCCGGAAGAGGCGGGCGGTTTTGGCCTCAGCTACCGCGCCTGGGCGATGATGATGGAGGAGGCCGGGTATCGCTGGCTCTCCTTGCGGGTTTTGCTGAACACCCTGAACATCGTGGTCGCGCTGGTGCATCATCTGGGCGATGCGCGGCAGAAGCGCCGATGGCTGGCGCCGCTGTTGCGCGGCGAACTGCCCGTCTGGGTCGGCATCACGGAGCCGGAGCATGGCTCGGACGTGGCAGGCGTTGCCGCCCGGGCGGAGGAGCGGGGCGGCCATTGGCTGGTGAACGGCAGCAAGCTGTGGATCACCAATGGCGTCAATGGCCGGCTGGGCGTGCTGGTGGCCCGCACCTTCTCGCCGCGTTGCGATGGCGGTCTCAGCCTGTTTCTCGTGGATCGGGACGAGACGGAATACGAGGCGAGCCGGGTGGGGACCATGTTCATCAAGGCCACGGCCACCTCGCAACTCGGCTTCCGGGACGCGCGTATCCCGCGCGAGAATCTGCTCGGGCCGGAAGGGCAGGGGCTGAAAGCCATCCTCACCGGGCTGAATTACGGCCGGCTCAACGTGGCGGCGGGCGCGGTGGGGGCGGCGCAGGCGGCGCTCGACCTGGCGATCGCGTACGTTAAAACCCGCAGGCAGTTCGGCCGGACGATCGGCGGTTTCCAGCTGGTGCAGAAGCTGATCGTGGACATGACGGTGCGCACCGAGGCGGCGCGCGCGTTGACCGACCGTGCCGCCTGGGCGATGGATCAGGGCTTGAGCGCGAGGCGGGAATGCTCCATCGCCAAGCTTTACGCCAGCGAGGCGGCGCATGAGGTGGCCTCCATGGCGCTGCAGGCGCATGGCGGCATGGGGTACAGCACGGATTATCCCATCGAGCGGATTTTCCGCGATACGCGGGGCGGCCTGATACCGGAGGGTACCTCGGAAATTCAAACCTTGATCATCGGACGCGAAATACTGGGCCTGTCCGCGTTCAACTGACGGAGGAACCGTTCAATGTCCATGACCTTCCTGAAGGCGCTGCGTTTGAACGCAAAGCGGTTTCCCAAGAAGGATGCGATGGTGTTCAAGGGCCAGCGGCAATCCTACGGCGCGTTTCAGGAGCGGGTCGAGCGGATGATGACCGTGCTGCACGGGGAGGGCATCCGCGCCGGGGATAAAGTCGCGATCATCGCCGAGAATCACCCGGATTTCCTCGCCGCCTATATCGCGATCACCGGACTTGGCGCGGTCCCGGCGCCGGTGAATTACCGGATCAGGCCCGATATCATGGCCGAGGTGGTGCGCCGGGCGGATAGCGCCCTGCTGCTGCTCGATGAAACGGTGCTGGAGCATGTGGAGCTTTTCCGCGCGGCCGTGCCACGGATGCTGGCGCTGGGGGAGGGTGGCGGCGGAGGTCTGCCCTTGCTGACGGAGCTGATCGCGCGGACGCCGCCCGACCCGCCGCCCGACGATGGCGGCACCACCATCATGCTGCATACATCCGGCACGACGGGTATTCCGAAGGGCGCGCTGCGCAGCCGGTACGGCATGGAGGAGCGCGCGATCGAACAGGGATTCCGCCCGGACGACCGGATGCTGTGCGCCTTGCCCGTGTGCCTCTCGGCGGGCTGCACCTACAGCCTGCTGCCGCTTTACCTGGGGGGCACCGTTTACCTGATGGAGCGTTTCGAGGCCGAGGAAGCGCTGCGCCTGATCGAGGACGAGCGCATCACCGCGACCATGCTGCTGCCGGCGATGCTCCAGCGCCTTACCGAGGTGCCGGGTTTCGATGAGGCCGATCTTTCATCGGTTCGCACGCTGCAATCCGGGGCGGGGGAGATTTTTCCGGACCTCAAGGCCAGGATTCTCGCCCGTTTCGGCGATGCGCTGAACATCTATGCCGCCTCCACCGAGGCCGGGCCCTACGCCAATCTCCGCGCCGCCGATCTGCGCGCGCATATGTCCGGCAATTGCGTGGGGCGGCCGTTTTTCGGGGTCGAACTGAAATTGCTGGATGACGACCTCCGGGAAGTTCCGCTGGGCGAGGTGGGGGAGATTTGTACCCGCAGCGAATCGCGGTTCGATCGCTATTACAAGGAGGACGAACTCACCGAGGAGACGCGCCGCGGCGATTATGTCACCGTGGGCGATCTCGGTCGGATGGATGAAAACGGCCTGCTCTGGTTCGCCGGGCGCAAGCGCGATATCATCAAGAGCGGCGGCATCAATGTCTATGCCGGCGATATCGAGGAACTTCTCATCACCCATTCCGGCATCGCCGAGGCGCATTGCATCGGCCTGCCCGATCCGCATTGGACCGAACTGATCTGCGCGGTCATCGTCCCGGCGCCTGGGGCCGCGCTGAGCGAGGAAGAGGTGATCGCCTATGCCGAGGACCGGCTGGAGCGTTACAAACGGCCGCGCCGGGTCGTGTTCGTGGATGCCGTGCCGCGCAATCTCACCGGGCGCGTGCTCAAGGGCGAGTTGAAGGAGCAGATCCTCGCCCGGCTCGGCATCGGGGAGGGATGAACATGGCCCCCGATCTCAACGCCCTGAAGGGGCAACAGATTTACTGGGATGACCTTGCCGCCGGAGATTGTTTCGAGGGCGCGAGCCGCACCATCACCGAGGCCGATGTCACGGCTTTTGCCTGTCTCTCGGGCGATTTCAACCGCCTGCATGTGGACGCCGAATATGCCGGGAAATCGCCTTTCGGCCAGCGCATCGCCCATGGCCTGCTGGTGGTGTCTGTCATGTCCGGGCTGTTCACCCGCATGCTGCTGAATAATTTTTTGGAACCGTCGCTGCTCGGGCTGCTCGACATGCATTGCCGGTTTCCCAAGCCGACCTTCATTGGCGATACGATCGGGTTGCGGGTCGTGGTGGAGGAGAAGCGGGAGACATCCAAGCCGGATCGCGGAATTCTTTCGCTGAAACGCGAGGTGTCGAACCAGCGCGGCGAGATCGTGGTGGAGGGAATCTGGAAGCTGCTGGTGCGCCGGCGGCCGGCGTGACGGGGCGGAGGGTATAGGCCGCCGCCCGCCAGGGTATTCTTCCGATATTCTCCCGATATTCTTCCGCGTATTCCCCGCCCGGAATGTTCCGGGCGGGGCGCGGTGTTCAGTCGCCGGCGGCGGGGTGCAGCACCGGCATCCTTGCCGGTTCGCGCGCCGTTGCGGGTGCGGCGATTTTCACCGTCTTCGGCGGAAGGGCCGCCAGCAGGGAGACCCCGACCGAGGCGAGATAGGGCAGGGACTGCGTGAACAGGACCAGGCACCAGAGTTTCGTCTCCAGCGTCGCCCAATGGTGGCCGAAGCCCACCAGCAGCAGCGCGCTCCAGCTCAGCGCCAGCAGAACGGCTTCTTCCCGCGCCATAACCAGCCCCTGCACCAGGGCCGGGGCGTGTTTCATCTTGGGCGTCCGCAGGAAAGGCAATCTGCGGGTGAACAGCCCCTTCCAGACCGCCTTGCCGATGCTGTGCGAAAGGGCCAGCCCAGCCACCGCCGCGCCCAGCCTGTCCATGAACCCGCAAGGCACCCGGGCGGCATAGAGCGCCAGGATTTGCACGACCTTGAAGGCGAACAGGCCGATCGAGGGCAGCATGAACAAGGCGATGGGAAACTCGAAGCGCACCGGGTCCAGGATCAGGCCGAGCGACCAGAGCAGCCCCATCGCCAGGAAAACGAGCCCCAGCGCGTCCCCGAACCAGGGCAGCCAGCCGGTGATGAAGTGCCAGCGCTGGCCGGCCGTGAGCTCCCGGTTGAACGGGTTGAACAGCGCCCCGGCATTGGCCCGCACGATCCGCATGGCGCCGTAGGCCCAGCGGTAGCGCTGCTTGCGGAAGGCGTTGAAATCATCCGGCATCACGCCCTTGCCGAAGCTCTTCCTGGAATACACGGCGTCGTAGCCCGCCCGGAACAGCCGCAGCCCGAGCTGGCTGTCCTCGGTGATGCACCATTCCGCCCAGCCGTTCTCGTTCAGCAGCGCCTGCTTGCGCACCAGGGTCATCGTGCCGTGCTGGATGATCGCGTTGCGCTCGTTGCGGGTCACCATGCCGGCGTGGAAAAAGCCCGCATATTCCCAGAACATCAGCCGCTTGAAGAAGCTGCCGTCGTTGTCGCGGTAATCCTGCGGCGATTGCGTGAACCCCACGTTCGGGTCGGCGAAGGCGGGCGCCATGCAGCGCAGCCAGTCCGGTTCCACCACGTAGTCGCTGTCCAGTACGCCGATGATCTCGGCATCCGGCGCGGTCTCCCGCAGGGCGAAGTTCAGCGCGCCGGCCTTGAAGCCGGGATATCTGCCGAGCGTGAAGAAGCGGAATTTCGGCCCGAGCCGGGCGCAATGCTCCGCCACCGGCTCCCAGACATGCGGGTCGGCGGTGTTGTTGTCGATGACCAGGACCTCGTAATTCTCGTAATCCAGCGCCGCCAGCGCATCGAGGGTCTGGCGCACCATGTGCGGCGGCTCGTTGCAAATCGGCAGGTGCAGCGAAACCTTGGGCAGCCTCGCGCCCGGCGCGGCCGGTACCGGCTCGAAATGGCGGCGGGTCACCCGGCCGAACAGGGTCTCCGCCAGGTCGAAGCTGTCGGCGATCAGCAGGAAAAGCAGCAGACCCTGGCCCAGCGCCAGCGCGCCCCACACGGCGGCGGCGGCGGCGGAGAGATAGGTCTCGCCCATGATCATCAGCAGCATGGCCAGGGCGGCGCCGAAACCCTCCACCAGCAGGGCGAAGGCAAGCTTGCCGCCAAAGCGCATATCCGGCCGGCGGGAGAGCAGCGCCAGGGTGGCGGCGAACGTGGCCAGGATGCCCAGCAGCGCATGGAAGCGCCATTGCGGATGGTTCTCAACCGGGCCGGTGAGCGACCATTTCGGCGCCCGGTCCAGGGTCCACATGCCCCAATAGCCCGCGGCCCGGCCCTCGAAGGCGGTCTTCCACGGGTTGTCGAAGGCTTCCATCACGAAATATTGAATGTGCTCGCGCTGCGCCAGGTTGAAGAAATCGCGCAGGAACCGCGCCTGGTTCACGGGGGTGGCGCGGGCCGCCCCGATATCGATGCCATCGGAAGGCCAGCCGATTTCGCCGATGACGATCCGCTTGCCGGGGAAAGCCTTATGAACGGCGGCCAGCCGGCTCATGGCATCCTGCACCGCGTCGCGCTCCGGCACGCCTTCCCAGTAGGGCAGCAGATGCACCGTGATGAAATCGACCGAATGGCCGAGTTCGGGATATTTCAGCCACACATGCCAGGGCTCGGCGGTGGAGACGGGCACATGGGTCCGGGCCTTCACCATCGTGATGTCGCGGATCAGTTCCGGCACCGGCAGATCGCCGCGCAGCACGGTCTCGTTGCCGACCATGATCTGCTTGACGTCGGGATTGGCGTTGGCGATGGTTACCACCTTCGCCAGCTCGCGCGCATTGGCTTGCGGGTGCCGGTCCAGCCAGGCGCCCAGAGTCACGTTCAGGCCCATGCCCTCGGCCAGGGCGGGGATGCTGCCCAGATCGCCCTGGACGGTATAGGTGCGGATGTTGCGGGTGTGCCGCGCCACCAGCGCAAGATCGGATTTGATTTCGGCGGGCGTGGGGTAGCGGTTTTCCGCCGGGCTCTCGCCCGCGTGGAACGGGGAGAAGGCGAAGCCGCCGATCTCTCCGGTATAGGCCGGAATGTTGGTTGCCGGCCGGTTGGCGCCGGCCAACAGGCCGAAGGTCACGACAG
>JAJYAF010000095.1 GCA_021779655.1 Pseudomonadota bacterium | reverse complement strand
TGCCGGTAGATGTCGTAGATCACGTAGGGCTTGCCGATGCGATCCAGCGCCGCCTGCGCTTCCACGCGGCGCTGCGCGAAGTTCTGCCCGGGATGCCGCTGATCGATGAAGCCGAAAACCTGTGCCGGCTCCAGCACGAAGCGCGTCAACAGCGTGTCGAACACATCCCAGCTGTTCACGAGAGGTTTGAGAAATGCCATGGTGCTCAGGCTATCCGCGCCAGTGCCCCGTCGAGCCGTGCGGTTTCCTCAAGCAGGCTCTCCCGCCGCTCCTGGTTTTCGGCAATCACCGCGGCCGGCGCGCGCGCCAGGAAATCCGGGTTGCCCAGCTTGGCGTTGACCTTCTCCAGTTCGGCCGCGGCCTTGTTGCGCGCGTTGCCGAGGCGCGCGCGCTCCGCATCCAGGTCGATCAGCGCCGCGAGGGGCAGGATAAGCGTGGCTTCGTCCAGCACGGCCTTCGCCGATCCCTTGGGTATCTCGCCGGCAAGCGGCGCGACATCGCTGGCGCGCGCCAGGCGGCGGATCGCTTCCCGCCAGCGCCCCGCGCGCTCCAGCGTCTCGGGTCCGGCATCCTTGAGCAGGATCGGCGATTTGATCGCGGGCGGCACGTTCATTTCCGAGCGCACGGTCCGCACCTCGGAAATCAGCTTCTTGACCCAAAGCAGTTCCGCGCGGGCCGATTCCGGATCGCGCACCGGGGCGGTGGCCGGCCAGTCGGCGCGGATCAACGATCCGGCCTTGCCATATCCGAAATGATCCCATATTGCTTCGGTAACGAACGGCATCACGGGATGCATAAGCCGCAGCATTATCCCCAGCTCATGGCCCGCGACCTTCCGGACTTCCCCGGCATCCGGGCCGCTGAAGGCCGGCTTGGCGAATTCCAGGAACCAGTCGCAGAAATCGTCCCAGACGAAATGCCAGCAAACGCCGGCATAGTCGTTGATGCGGAAGGCATCGAGTGCCGAGGTCGCTCCCGCGACCGCATCGTTCGCGGTCGCGAGAATCCAGCGGGAGAGGGAAAGCCTCGCATCCTCGGGCCGGAAATCCGGATCCGGCCTCACCCCGTTCATTTCGCATAACCGTGCCGCGTTCCACAGCTTGGTGACGAAGCCGCGGTTCGCCGCCACCTTCGCGGCGCCCAGTTTCACGTCCCGCCCTTGGCCCGCGGAGGCGGCCACGGAATAGCGCAGCGCATCCGCGCCATAGGTTTCGACAAGGCTCAGCGGGTCGATGACATTGCCCTTGGACTTGGACATTTTCTGGCCGCGTTCGTCCCGCACGAGGCCATGGATGTATACGTGGCGGAAGGGCACGTCCCGCATGAAATGCAGCCCCATCATCAACATCCGCGCGACCCAGAAGAAGATGATGTCAAAGCCGGTCACCAATACGTCCGTGGGATAGTATTTTTGCAGTTCGGGCGTGGATTCCGGCCAGCCCAGCGTCGAAAACGGCCAGAGGGCGGAGCTGAACCAGGTGTCCAGCACATCCTCATCCTGCGTGAGCGGGAGCGGCTTGCCGTAATGCGCGTCGGCTCGCGCCTGCGCCGCCTGCGCGTCGTGCGCGACGAACACCTGGCCGTCCGGCCCGTACCAGGCCGGAATGCGGTGACCCCACCATAATTGCCGGGAAATGCACCAGGGCTGGATATCGCGCATCCAGGCGAAGAAGGTGTTTTCCCATTGTTGGGGGACGAATTCCACCCGGCCGTCTTCCACCGCCGCGATGGCGGGTTTGGCCAGCGCCCCGGCGTTGCAATACCATTGCAGGGTAAGGCGCGGCTCGATCGGCACGCCGGAACGGTCGCCATGCGGCACCTGGTTCCCATGCGGCTCGATCTTTTCCAGCAGGTCCAGCCGCTCCAGCTCCGCCACGATTTTGCGGCGCGCCTCGAACCGGTCCACCCCGGCGAGGCTGTTCACGAATTCCCCGCACGGGCCGATCTCCGCAAGGCTCACGTGGCCCTGCCGGTCCAGCACCGAGGGGGCCGGAAGGTCGTGCCGCTTGCCCACCTCGAAGTCGTTAAAGTCATGGGCGGGCGTGATTTTCACCGCGCCCGTGCCTTTTTCGGGGTCGCAATGAGAGTCGCCGATAATCGGAATTCTCCGGCCAACCAGCGGCAGGACCACGAATTTGCTGATCAGCGCTTGGTAGCGTTCGTCCTCGGGATGAACCGCCACGGCGGTATCTCCCAGCATCGTCTCGGGCCGCGTGGTCGCCACCACGATCTGGCCGCCGCCCTCGATCGGATAGCGCAGATGCCAGAGACTGCCCTTCACCTCCCGCATCTCCACCTCGAGGTCGGAAATCGCGGTTTGCAGCAGGGGGTCCCAGTTCACGAGCCGGCGGTCGCGATAGATCAGCCCTTCCTTGAAAAGCCGGACGAACACCTCCCGCACCGCCCGCGAGAGGCCTTCATCCATGGTGAAGCGCTCCCGCCCCCAATCGGCCGAGGCTCCCAGGCGGCGAAGCTGCTGGCCGATTTTGCCGCCCGATTCAGCCTTCCACCGCCAGACGCGCGCAAGAAACGCCTCCCGCCCGATTTCGCGTCGGGAGGTCTTTTCGGCATCCAGCAGCCGCTCCACCACCATTTGCGTGGCAATCCCGGCATGGTCAATTCCGGGCTGCCAGAGCGTATCGCGCCCCTGCATCCGCCGGTAGCGGATCAGGATATCCTGCAGCACGTTGGTGAGCGCGTGGCCCACATGCAGGCTGCCGGTCACGTTCGGTGGCGGGATCATGATGGTAAAGGGCTTGGCCGGCCGTGCCGGCTCGGCCGCGAACGCGCCGGAGCGCTCCCACAGCGCATAAATCCGGGGCTCGGCGGCAGCCGCGTCGAAATGCTTGTCCAAAGTTTTGGTCATTGCTTCACTATGACGCGTGCCGAAAAATTTTGCGATGGTTTAGGGGCGGACCTGGAGCCGGAACGGGAGCCGGAACTGGCGGCAATCGCGGCGGTTCAGGTTTCGGCGCGCTCGACCACCCGCTGAATCTCGGCCCGGACGATCCGTTCCACCAGGGCCGGCAGGTTGGAATCGAGCCAGGATTTCAGAAGCGGCCGGAGTTCCTCCCGCACCAGATCTTCGAGCGTGATCCCCGGCCGGCCGATGGCAACCGCCCGTTCCGAGCTAATGTTGCGTACCAGGGAACCTATCGCGTTGCTGGCCGCGTTGCTGGCTGCTTCGCCCATCAGGCCCGGCGGGGGCTGAATATTTTCAGGCGGGGAATCGCCATGAAAAACTTGCCCCAAGGTGCCGACTCTCGTGTCCGCCGCCGCGGTCGGTTCAGAATTCTCTACCATGTTTTCCTCGTTTTCCGCCTCAGGCAGTTCCAGGGTCTCGCTGTCCGCTGCCGGAAAATCGGCAATGGGAAGCGCGGAAGCCAGGTGCGCTGGCGTCTGCTGCACACCAGCGGGTTCGGGGGTGATGGATTCCGCCGCAGTGAGCTGCCCGCCCTCCTCGGGCGGTTTCACGATCATGGTGGAATCGAGAACCAGGACTTCCTCTTCCGGTTTCGACTCCTCCGGCGCGGGGGCTTGCTCTTCCCTCAGAATCCGACGGATGGAGGCCAGAATTTCCTCCATCGAGGGCTCGGCGCTGCTCACTGGCGCGCCCTTGTTGGTGATCTCGTTATTCGAAGCACTCATTCTGTTTTCCTGACAGCCGGGGCGTTTACGGCAAAGGCTGATCTGCGGGCGGTTTGCCGGCGAGCAGGCTGCCATCCAGCGTCACCCCGGCATCCGCATCCGCTGCCTCGCCGGTGCCGAACGCGGCATCTTTCACCGCGTTGTAGTATTGCAAATCGTCGTATTGCTTAATCGGCAAACCGAGATCGGTCGCCGTGAGGCGGCCGATCGCTGCTGCCACGGTATAGGATTCGGTCACGACATTGGCGATGTTCTGCACCTGTTGCTCCTGCGATTGCAACAGTAATTGCTGCGCGTTCAAAACATCCAGCGTATCCCGGGTGCCAATGATCTCCTCCCGCTCGGTTCCATCGAGTGCGATGGCATTGGCCGTGATTGCCGCATTCGTGCTGACCACCGCCTCGCGGGAGGCAGCAAGGCCTTCAAAGGCCTGTGCTGCCTGCGCGTAAGCGCTGCGTCGGGCGTCAATGATTTGGGCGAAACTTTGCTGCACCTTGGCCCGTGCCTGCCGGATCGTGGCATATTCCTGGCCGCCCTGGTAGAGCGGCACACTGAGTTGGCCTAGCACCGATCCGCCGCTGAGGCGCGTTCCTGGCCCGCTTTGCCCGGATTCCATGTAACCCGCCGCCTGCAGGGAGACTTGCGGCAGCAAGGCGGAAAACGCGACGTCCACGGCATCCTTATCGGCTGCGTTGGTGAATTCCGCGGCGATGACATTGGGATTGTTCTGCTGGGCAAGAGCCCCGGCCATGGCCTGGGAGGAAACCGGCAGAACGAGCGGCTGCGGTGCCGCGAGATCGCCGGGGGACTGCCCGACATCATGCCGGAAATTTTCCTGCGCGATCTCAAGATTGCCTAATGCGATCGCGATCTGCGCCTTGGCCTGGGCCAGCGCTGCCTGGGCCTGCGCCACGGAGGTGAGCGTGATCGCGCCGATGTTGAATTGCTCGTTGGTGGCCTGCAATTGGCGCTGCAGCACGCTTACGTTGTTGCGGTCCAGCTCTAATAGACGCGTATCGGTGACAACCGTGACATAGTCAGTGACGACACTCAGGAAGACTTGCCCTTCGGTGGCAAGCAATTGCGCGCGTTGGGCATACACCTGATTTTTTGCTTCACGCGTCGCCTCGGTGGTTTTTCCGCCGGTGAAAATCGGCTGCGTGAGTGTTGCCTGGCCGATGGCTTCGTCGCGGTTCTGCGGTAGCACTTGGGCGGGCAGGAACGTGGAGATAATTTCGGTTTGCGTGCCCATTACCCTGCCGGCGCTGCCGCTCAAGGCCACGGTTGGCCGCCAGCCGGAGAGTGCGGCGGGAACATTTTCATCGGCCTGCCGCAATGCCGCGCGTTGCGCCTGTAATGCCGCGTTGTTGAAATAGGCGATGGAGAGCGCCTGAATGAGCGTATTGACCGGCTGTTCCTGACCGGGTGCAGTGCTGAGACCGGTCGTGGCTTGAGCGCCGGCCGGCAGTGGTCCGGCGCCAAAACCAAGGGCCGCGAGGGCAAACGCGCAACGGAACCGGAAGCGCCTGATCATCGGCCTAGAACTCAAATACCGGCGCAGGACGGAAAGCGGGCAACAGGCGCGCGGTGCAATCGAAGACGGGGCGGCATGCGAAGCCGTTTACGCTTGGCTCCGCCACCACGATAGCGCCAAGCCCGGCGGTTTGCGGATTCGCGAGAATGGTAACCACCCGGCCGTTTTTTTTGAGCTGCCGCGCGAGTAGGGCTGGAATATCGGCAACCGCGCCTTCGATCAGGGTGGCGTCAAACGGCCCAAGCGAAGGCAAGCCCTTTGCCAGCGGCCCGGAAACGCGCGCCACGCGCGGCGCCCATTTGGCCAGCGCGCCGGTGTCCAACCGTGCTTCCTCCTCCAGCGCCACCACGCTTTTAACTCCCGACGCCGCCAGCAAGGCGGCGCCGTAGCCGCTGCCCGCGCCGATAACGAGAACATGTTCAGGATGTTCCGCCAAAACCAGCTGCGCCATCCGGCCGATCGTCATCGGTGCCAACATGAAGCGCCCCTCACCCAGCGGCAGGTCGATATCCGCGTAGGCGTTAGTCCCGGCTGGGGCGAAGCCTTCGCGCGGCAAGGCGCGCATGGCCGCGATGATCCGGCCATCATGCACCTGGTTTGGCCGTACCTGGCCTTCCACCATGTTGATGCGGGCGGACTGCAAATCCATCATGTGAATTCTTCCATATGGGACGGTTGCCGTTATAGCGGCCCCAAGGCAGTGAACTCAACCACCGCGAAGCCCTTGACCCGAGCGGCCGGGGCAGGGATACAGGCTGGCAGCCGCTTTTCAGGTCCGGTGGCAGAGTGGTGATGCAGCGGACTGCAAATCCGTGTATGCCGGTTCGATTCCGGCCCGGACCTCCAGATTTTCCACTCAGGAAGAAAGCTGTCCACCTGCGATATCACGGGTTAGCCTCGCTGCATGGAGTCTTACGTAGAAAACCATCAGATCGTCGATCCGATCTTGCAACGCGAGATCATCGCGCGGGTTTTACGGCAGCACGATCCAAACCCGGCCGTGCGGCCGGCGGAGTGCCTCGGCCAGATCGTCCTGCCAGACGGCAAAACCGTCAACCTATATTTGCGCCATGCCGCCGATGCCATCATGCTCGACGATTGCGAGCAGACGATCCTGATCACTCGGCGGAATCCTCCCGGCGTCGGTAGGCTTGCCCTTCCGGGCGGTTTCCTCGATGGAAACGAATCCGTCACGGAAGCGGCAAGGCGAGAAGCGGCGGAAGAGACCGGCATATCGCCTGCTCTGTTGGCAAATGCCCAGATCCTCGGCGTACTGCCCCGACTCTATGACCGGCCGGGTGATATCCGCATCGCTTACGGCGATCTCCCCGGCACGGCCATCCGCGCGGGTGATGTGTTGGTTATCCCAACGCAAGGCGTATGCCTGAAGCTGCCCGGCGATTTTACCCGGCTCGACCTGCGATCGGGCGACGATGCAGCCAGCGTGCATGTGCAAAAAATCGCGGATATCTCTACCTCGGAGATGGGGATGCCAGATCATTTCAAGATGCTCGAAGCGGCACGCGTGCTGCTCAATCACGCTCGGCCACGCGGCGGGACGGGATTTGCTAAACCAGGTCTCAATAGTTGAATTCATAGGTCAATCCGACGCTGCTTGCGTCGCCCACGCCACTGCTTGAGGCGCCGGTCTGTGTTTGCAGTTTCAGCCCCTTGTACAGATTGACCTGAACGGTCGCTTGGGTGCCCGCGCCGGAGGTGGACTGCTGTGCGCCAACGAATACGCCCGGCGCAACGTAGCGCCCGGCCTGTATCGAGGGTGCCGCGCCGCCGCTGCCGCCCCCCAGCGACAGTTCATCGAGCCCTAGCATCCGGCGCACGCCGCCAAGAGGGTTGCCTGTCATATCACCGCCCACGCCGGAGAGCGAGGCGAGGGCCGCCGCCAATGAGGCGGCCTGAAATGGCGAAAGGCTCGACGTGCTCTGCCCGAATAGCAGCTGCGAAAGAATCTCGTCCGAGGGCAGCGGCGGTGAACCGGTCAACGTGATGGTGGGTTTGGCCGCGGTGCCGCCGACGATGAGCGTCGCTGTATCGTTATTGGTGGTATAGGTCGTGGCTTCGAGGTCCAGCGTCGGCATGAATCCAGCGCCATTGAAGCTGACAACGCCCTTGGTGAACTGCAATGTTTTGCTTCCCAGGGAAAAATTACCACGGATTAGCGTGAAGCCGCCGTTGGGGAGCGGATTTGCCGCGGTCCCGCCGATGTCAACGCGGCCGCCAAGCTCGGCGAACAATCCATCGCCGCGAATGAAAACCTGGTTGCGCGCATGGATCAGCAGGTCGAGTGCGATATCCGGCGGCGGGGGCGGTTTCTCTCCGGGGCGGTAAATCGGCAGGTTGACAACCGAGGGCGGCAGCGATTTTGGGATGTTGATGTTCGCCTTTTGAATGTCGATCACGCCGGCAAGCTTCATCGCCGCCTTCAC
>JAJYAF010000094.1 GCA_021779655.1 Pseudomonadota bacterium | reverse complement strand
AGCTGGCCTGGCTGCAACTGGTCATCCGGCACCATGTAGCTGGTATAGTCCAGCCCCGGCACCGATTGATAATTATATTCCCAATACCATTGATGCCCGGTGACGGTCACGGTCATGTACGGGTTGCTGTCGTCCGCCTCCAGCCAGATCAGGCTGAGCGACGGCCCGATGATGACGGCGAGCAAAAGAGTGGGCACCACCAGCCAGATCACTTCCACCGCCATGTTATGCGTCCGCCGGCTCGGCGTTTTGTTAGCTTTGTGGTTGAACCGCACGAACACGTAAAACATCAGCGCGCCAACCACGGCGACGACGGCGGCCATGATCCAGAGCACGTAGCGCAGCAGCCAGTCGATCTGCGCTTCCATCGGGCTGCCGGGCCTGGGCAGCCACATCTGCCAGGGGGTGGGCGCATTCACGTATGTATCGGCCGCCGCCAGAGGGCCGGGCGCGGCCGGCGCCGATTGCGCCAACGCCATGTGTCCCGCCGCCAATAGCAGCAAGGCCGTACAGAGAACCCAACCGATCTTTCGCTTCATCCCGATACCTTGCCGCTGGCCCAGCCTATCTCCGGCCCGTGGCGTAAGCTGTATAAGCCTCCGGAGGGAAGATCAAGTTCGGAAGGCTCGCCTCGCGTTGCGGAGCACGGCGACGATAAGAATCCGCCAAGGCGATTTACCGGGCGCGCGGCGCCGGAAAATTCCGGCGCCACGGCATACGGTTTTCAGTGCTTATGAAGTTTCGGGCGGAACAGATCGTCGGCCAGTTTCTGCTGCGCCGGGGGGAAGCCGGCATAGAGCGTCTGAAACGCGGTGGCGAGCTTCTGCATGTTTTCAGATTGCACCTGCGCGATCTGCGCATAGGATTGCATGTTCTGCACCGCGTTCATGGTAGCCAGGGAGGCGCCGCGCTGTTTGAAGGCGGCTTCCATTTGCGCCGCGTTCTCCCGCATCACCTGTGCGAAAGCCTCCCATTGCGGCTCCTCGGCCGGAGTGATCTGCAACGCGCTATGCAGTTTCGCGATGTGCTCCTCCACGTTTCTGGAATTTCCCTTGAACAGCATCGCCTGGTCGGAGCCATGCATCCGCATGTGCCCGGAGCTTGGTCCCGACATCGGGCCCGACATCGGTCCCGGCATTTGTCCTGACATCGGTCCCGACATATCTCCCGGCATCTGCCCTGGCATCTGCCCTGGCATCTGCCCTGGCGTCTGCCCTGGCGTCTGCCCTGGCGTCTGCCCTGGCGTCCCGGCCGCGCCCTGGGCCGGCGCGGGAGCGGAAGGGTTCGGGCTCTGCTGTGCAAGCGCGTAGGCCGGCATGGCCACGAGTACGAGAATCGTGGCGGCGCGAGAAAGTGATTTCATGATTTACCTCTGCCAATCGGTTAAAAATTTTTCAGGAACATCCCGCAAGCTTCCATGGAAGCGCCGGAGCGGCGGCGGACAGGATCAATCGTCCGGATCAATACCCGGAGGCAGCGGCGCGTAATAAACCGGCGGCGGGGCGTAATAAACCGGAGGAGGAGGCGCGTAATAAACCGGCGGCGGCGCCACCACGACCGGGGGCGGGGCGTAATAGCGTGGCGCCAGCGCGTCGCCCATCACGGTGCCGACACCCAAGCCGAGCAACGTCCCGCCGAGAAACGCCCCGCCTCCATGCCAGCCGCCGCCATGCCAACCGCCCCCATGCCAGTCACCCCCATGCCAGCCGCCGCCATGCCAGTCAGCCTTGGCCGTGAGGGGCGCGGCTGCCATCGCGGCCGCGAGTAACATCGGGCCCGCCAGGCGCGGGCCGGAAAAGATGCGCATGTCCATTATCCTTTGGTTATCCTTGATACGGTGCTTCCTTGGCGTTGTCCGGAACGCGAGGAGCTTGTCTTCTCCAGGAAAAGCCGGTCCATCGTCGCCCCGATCAAGCTGTTCTGTTCAGTTCCCAAGCCATTTCAGTTCCGGGCATGTTGGACTGAATCCGCCGCCCGACAAGCCCGTGAGGCCATACCAGCGCCCAGTTATGGCAGTATTAAGGCCGGTTTGGGGTGAGCGGGTGTCTAATCGCGCCGGATCTGAAGGAGGTCGAACAGCCCCAGCGGCCGCACCGGCTGGCGGATGGCTGCCGCCTGGTCCGCTTCGCCCAGCATATGGCCGATCCGGAAATCCGGATGCCAGCCCAGCATGGAGGAAAACGGCGCCATCCCGCGCTCGATCCACCATATCGGCCCGCGCGTCGCCGCGAAATGATTGACGAACAGGATAAGCCCGCCCGGCTTCACCACCCGCCGCAGTTCCGCGACCAGCATGCGCGGGTCCGGCACCACGCTGGCCACGAACATCGCCACCGCGATGTCGAACTGCGCATCGGCAAAGCTCGTGGCCTGCGCGTCCATTTCCAGCAGCGCCTCGATGTTCCGCAGCTCTTTCTCCGCCACCCGCTCGCGCGCCAGCGCCAGCATCGGCGCGCAGAGATCGATGCCGGTCACCCGTTTTTGCGGCGCATAGAGCGGCAAGGCGAGGCCCGTGCCCACGCCGACTTCCAGCACGCTGGTTCCCGGCGCCCGGTTCACCGCCGCCACGGCCGCCCGGCGCGCCGGGGCGGAAACCAGGCCGAAGCCGAAATCGTAAAACCCGGCCCAGCGCCGGTACGCCTTCAGGACAGCGGACGCATCCATCGGCTTCCGTGGCCCCGGCGCGCCGGTACGCTTCGCGCCAAGTCCGAGTCGTCTCGCCGCCCCATAAGCTTCCGCCATGTTTCCACCTTGGTCAGTGTCACCGGTCCCAGACGTCACCGTGAACATCCCCTTGCCTTTGGCGCAAAATCGGGGGTGAGCGCAATGGGCGCGTGCGCCGGGGAGGTCCGGCGCGGCCCGAATCAGGCGCCGATCGCCAGGCGCTGCGCCTCGAAAAGCTGGGCCGCTCCCTGCCTGGCCAGCGCCAGCAGGGCGAGAAAGGCCGGCTCATCGAAGGTCGACTTCTCCGCCGTCGCCTGGATTTCCACGATCTTGCCGGCGGAGGCGAGAATGAAATTGCCGTCCGCGTCGGCTGCCGAATCCTCGGCATAATCCAGATCCAGCACCGGCGCGCCCTGGTAAATCCCGCAGGAAACCGCCGCCACCTGCCCGGTCAGCGGTTCGGCCTTGATCACGTTGTTGGCCCGCAAATGCCGGATCGCCAGGGCCAGCGCGACATACGCGCCGGTAATGCCGGCGCAGCGGGTTCCGCCATCGGCGTTCAGCACGTCGCAATCCAGCGTGATGGTCAGCTCGCCCAGCAGCTTGCGGTCCACCACCGCCCGCAGCGATCGGCCGATCAGCCGCTGGATTTCCTGGGTGCGGCCGGATTGCTTGCCCCGCGCCGCCTCGCGGTCGCTGCGGGAATGGGTCGCGCGCGGCAGCATGCCGTATTCGGCGGTCACCCAGCCCTCGCCAAGCCCGCGCATGAAGCCGGGGACCTTGCCCTCGACGCTGGCCGTGCAAAGCACCTCGGTCCTGCCCATCCGGATCAGCGCCGAACCTTCCGCGTGGCGCGCAAATCCGGTTACGATGCTGACTTCCCGAAGCGCGTCGAAATTCCGTCCGGATGGCCGTGTCATGGCTGTCATTCCCCTGTCTTGATTCCGCCCGCCTCTTACGCTTTCGTTCGCCCGTGAACCATAGCCAGAAACCCGATCCGCGTCCGATACCGCGCCTGCCGCCCGGGCTTGACATGCGCTCCGCCGCCATCCTGCGCGAAATCGTCGAGCATTACATGGAGACCGGGGAACCCGCGGGCAGCCGAACCCTCTCCCGCCTGCTGCCGCTCAACCTCTCGCCGGCCACCATCCGCAACGTGATGGCCGACCTGACCGACGCCGGGCTGCTGTTCGCCCCGCACACCTCCGCCGGGCGCTTGCCCACCGATCGCGGCCTGCGCCTGTTCGTCGACGGGCTGCTGCAATTCGGCGAGCTTTCGGAGGACGAGCGCAACGCCATCAACGCCACCCTGGTTCGTTCCGGCCGCAGCATGCAGGAGACATTGGAGCAGGCCAGCGCCATGCTCTCCGGACTCTCGGCCGCCGCCGGCCTGGTGCTGGCGCCCAAGGGCGACGGCCCGGTCAAGCATATCGAATTCGTGCCCTTAAGCCCGCGCCGCGCCCTGGTCGTCCTAGTCTCGGCGGATGGCCAGGTGGAAAACCGCATCCTGGAAATCCCGCCGGGCATCCCGCCATCGGTTTTGCAGGAGGCCAGCAACTATCTCAACGGCCGCTTCTCCGGCCTCACGCTCGCGGAGCTGCGCAAGCGCGTGGCCGACGATATCAGCGCCGACCGCACGGCGCTCGACGACCTGACCAACAGCGTCATCGCCGCCGGGCTCGCCACCTGGTCGGACCACGGCCGTGGCGGCTCGCTCATCCTGCGCGGGCAGAGCCGCCTGCTCTCCGAGATCGACCAGCTGGACAAGCTCGGCACCATCCAGTCCCTGTTCGAGCGGCTGGAAGCCGAGGAGACCATGCTCCGCCTGCTCGAACTCGCGGAAGCCTCCGCCGGCGTGCGCATCTTCATCGGCGCGGAATCCGGGCTGTTCGGCGCGGCCGGGGTGTCCATGGTGGTGGCGCCCGCGCGCAACGCGGAAGACCGCATCGTCGGCGCCATCGGCGTCATCGGCCCGACCCGCATCAATTACGGCAAAATCATCCCGGTGGTGGATTATACCGCCCGGCTCATCGGCCGGCTGCTCAGGTAAACACCGGTATCGTTGCGCTCACGGCGCGGCGTGACTACCCTGGGTTGCATGCGCCGCCCCCCGCCGCCTTCCGCCCCGCTGTCTTCCCTCCTGCGATTTTCCGCGCTGCGATTTTCCGCGCTGCTGCTTTCCGGTTTCCTGCTGTTGAGCCTTGCCGCGTGGCTGCGGCCGCCCGAATACGACGAAGCCTATTCGCTGTTTCTCACCGCCGGCGACCCGCGCCCGGCCTGGCCGGGCGGGATTTTTATGGCGGGAGAGGTCCGCCCGCTCTACCGGGGCCACGCTTCTCCCGGCGCCATCGCCACGGCGCTGCGGCGCGGCGATGTGCATCCGCCCCTGTATTTCTGGACGCTCGAATACTGGCGGCGGCTCTTCGGGCCATCCTGGTTGGCGGCGCGCATGCTCTCGGTTTTCTATGCCACGGCGGCGCTGGCGGGCCTGGCCGTGCTTGCGGCCATGGCCGGGGCCGCGCCGCAGGTAGCGCTGCCGCTTGCGCTGCTCAGCTACGGCTTCGCCTATACCGGCATCGTCGCGCGCGGCTTCGCGCTCGCCCAGGCCCTGAATATCCTGGGGCTCATCTTCATCCTCGCCGCGTCGCGCAGGCGGCGGGGAGGCTATGGGCTGGCCGCGGGGCTTGCCTTCGGCGCCGCCAGTTTCACCAATTATCTGGCCGCCTTCACCGCGCTCGCCGGTTTCGGCTGGCTGGCGTCGCACCGGCGGCGCCGGCCGCTGCTCTGGCCGGCGCTGCTCGGCTATGCGCTTTTCCTGCCGGCGGTGCTCAGCTTCTATCTGCCGCAGCGCAATTCGCGGACCGGCCAGTTTCAGCCATTTCACCTGGCGCATGCCCTGGTCCTGCTGGCGAAGGATTCGGGCGCCGCGCTGTTCGGCGGGCTGCCGGTTTATGCCGGGCGGGCCGGCGGGGCTGTAACCGCCGCGCTGCTGCTGCTTGCCCTCGCCGCGGCCGGCTGCGTTGTCAGGAACTGGCGCCCGGCGCTCGGCCTTTTCGGCCTTGCCGTGCTGGCCGTCCCGGCCGGGCTGCTGGCGCTCGGGCTGCTGTTCAACAACACGCCGATCGAAATCCGCTATCTCGCCTTCGCCATTCCGCCGCTTGCCGTATTGCTGGCGGCCACGCTGCCGCGCGGCCTGCGGCTGTTGCTGCTCGCCGTGCAGGCCTGCGGCTTCGCCGGCCTCATGCTGGCACCCGCGACCATGCAGCCGCAGGGCCTGGCGGCGCGGGCGGCCGCGCGCTTCCCGCCCACAGCGCTCGTCCTGCTGCCGTTCGGCAATGACGGCGTGGGCGTGCCTGGTCCCTTCATCGCCGCCGCCCCCGACACGCTGCGCCTTCAACTCCTGCGGCCCGGCGCGCCGCCGGTGTGGCAAAACGAGCGGTATCTTCTGCTTGCCACCCTGCGTGCCGATGCCGCGAGCCGGCAGGCCGTTCAGAGCGCGCTTGCGCGATTACGGGCCGATCCTTGCTGGAAACCAACGCCCCTGAGCCCGCTGCTTACCGCGTTCTCCCGCGTCTGCCGCGACGGCTGATGCTCGCGGGCGCCAGAACGACCCGCAGCAGCAGCGCGGCAACGGCCAGAAGCTCGGCCGCGTTCACCCATACCGAAATCCGGTGGCCTCGCGCGAACGCCGCTCTCTCCCCCGCCACGCGCAGCATTTCCAGATGCGGCAGCCAGCCATACCATAGCCATAGCGTTACCGCCGCCAGCGCCGCGCAGCAAAGCGCATGCGCCCGGGCACCGCGCAGAAGCAGCGCCGCCACCGCCAGCGCCGCGCAGCAGGTGACGAAACCGTAATAGCGTGGGAATGCCGCGCGGATGAACGTCCCGGCCATGGCCGGCGGCAATTTCGTGAAGACCAGCGGCGCCATGACGGCGCCGAAAAACAGCATCCCGCCCAGCATAGCCGCCAACGCCAGCACGGCGATGCTCCGGCTGAGGCTCAAACCGTGTTCCTGCTCTTCAGCAAGCGCACGAGATGGCGCAGGCCGGAGAGGAATATTTCCGGCTCCGCCTGGTGCGTATCGGCAAAGGTGGCGGCGTCCCGCCGCAGCGCGGCCTGGCCGCTTTTCGCCAGCGTCTCCAGACCGTGCGCCAGACGTGGCTGCGCCTTCAGGGCGGCGCCCAGGGCCTCGCGGTCGAGCTTGAATACGGTGAGCCGGGTCAGCGCGGTCGCGGTCGCGGCGAAGGGCGCGCCGGTGATCAGCCCGGTGGCGCCCAGGCTTTCACCCTCGCGGAAATGGCGCAATACCCGCGTCTTGCCATCCTCCGTCACCGTCGCCTCCGCCACCCCGGCGCCGATGATGTAGAGCGCCTCCGGCTTCTCTCCCTCCCTGAACAGAACTTCGCCCTTGCCCAGCCGGATCTCGGTGAAATGCTCGGCGAGCTTGTTCCGGTCCTCGGCGTCCAGCACGCCGAACAGATCGGATTGCTCCAGCAGTTCCGCCAGTGTCGCCATTGCCGGCCGCACCACGTTCAGCGTGGCGCGCACCGCAAGACCGATCCCGTTCAGGCGCAAATGCCGGTGCACCTCGGTCAACAGCACGCTGGTGGCGGCGGGGAGCCGCTCACTGTCCATGACCCAGAAGCTCAGCCGGTAGACGCAGCCATCGCCGGCCACGCCCGCACACAGGATTTCCGGCCGCGGCGTCTGCAACAGCATTCTTCCGGCGGAATGCACCGCGTCCCCGAGGATGCCGATGCAACGCTCCGGCGCCACACCCGGATCGAGCGCCACCTCGATCGTGGTGCCGCGCATCGCAGTGGGCCGCGAATGGTTGACCAGCCGTATCTTCGCGATCACGCTGTTCGGGATGATCGCGATATCGTTTTCGACCGTCATGATATGGGTGGAGCGCCAGGTCACCAGCCTGACCTGCCCCTCGATCCCGCCTTCGACCCAGACGAAATCGCCGGCGCGGTATGGCCGCTCCAGCCCCACGGCGATGCCCGAGAA